>NZ_JBITCO010000031.1:0-2868 GCF_044453265.1 Kitasatospora sp. NPDC051705
GCGTTGACTTTTGGCACGCTGTTGAGTTCTCAAGGAACGGACACTTCCTTCGGTCTGCCTTCCAGCAGGCCCTCCGGGCGCTTCGTTCTTTCGTGATTCCCAGCCTACCAGATGCTTTCCGTTCCGTTTACCGGACGTTTTCACATCTGAAACCTGGTGTTAACCGCCGACTCGCGGCGACTCGACCAACCATAGCGGGTCGTCCGCCGGAGTGCGAATCGAGGCGCACCGGGTGTCACCCGGTCGGCGGCATGATTTGTTGCTCTCGCGAGCATATACAGCAATGGTCCCGATTCGCCAAGATGCCTGTAGAGTGCGGCGCATCGGCCAGAGGACTAGACCACTAGCGGCCGGTGGGCCGCCCGCCGACAGGCCGGGCAGGGCGTGGTTCTTCGCCCGGGAATGTCAGCAGATGTCCGAAGTTGACATGATTTAGGCTTCAGTTGATCGTCGCGCCGCTGCTCGCGGCCGCTCGCTGTACTGCGCACTTGGGAGGCACAACCATGACCACTGTGACGTCGCCGCTGACCGGCAAGGTCGTCGGGCTCGCCGGCGTGCCGGACCCGGTCTTCTCCGGCGCCATGGTCGGCCCCGGCACCGCGATCGACCCGGTGCGCCGCCCGACCGAGGCGGTCGCCCCGGTGGACGGCGTCGTCGTCTCCATGCACCCGCACGCGTTCGTCGTGGTGGACGCCGAGGGCCACGGAGTGCTGACCCACCTGGGCATCGACACCGTGCAGCTGAACGGCGAGGGCTTCGAGCTGCTCGTCAACAAGGGCGACACGGTGACCCGCGGCCAGGCCGTCATCAAGTGGGACCCGTCGGCCGTCGAGGCCGCGGGCAAGTCGCCGATCTCGCCGATCGTGGCCCTGGAGGCGAACGCCGACTCGCTGGGTGGCCTGCGGGAGGACGGCGAGGCCGTCTCCGGCGACCCCCTGTTCAGCTGGAGCTGACCCCTTCCTCTCACACGTCCGCCCCGGCAGCTCCTGCGGGGCGGCCCGGCACTCAGCGGTTCCCGGCGGGGCCGCTCCTCTCAGCGGAGACAGCTATATGGAGAAGACACTGCGCGGCGTGGGTGTCAGCCACGGGGTCGCGATCGGCCAGGTCCGGCACATGGGGACCGCGGTCCTGGAACCCCCCGCGACCCGGATCCCGACCGAGGACGCCCCGCGCGAGCAGGCCCGTGCCCAGGCGGCCGTGGACGCCGTCGCCGCGGACCTGATCGCCCGCGGCAACCTGGCCGGCGGCGAGGCGCAGGCCGTCCTGGAGGCCCAGGCCCTGATGGCCCAGGACCCCGAGCTGATGGCCGACGTGTCCCGCCGGATCGCCGTCGGCAGCAGCGCCGAGCGCGGTGTCTACGACGCCTTCGCCGCCTACCGGGCGCTGCTCGCCTCCGCCGGGGACTACCTGGCGGGCCGGGTCGCCGACCTGGACGACGTGCGCAACCGCATCGTGGCCCGGCTGCTGGGCGTGCCGATGCCGGGCGTACCGGACAGCGACGAGCCGTATGTGCTGTTCGCGCGGGACCTGGCGCCGGCCGACACCGCGCTGCTCGACCCGACGCTGGTGCTCGGCTTCGTCACCGAGGAGGGCGGGCCGACCAGCCACAGCGCCATCCTCGCGCGGGCCATGGGCGTGCCGGCCGTCGTCGCGCTGCCCGGGGCGAGCGACGTGGCCGAGGGCACCGTCGTCGCGGTGGACGGCAGCTCCGGTGACGTGCTGCTGGAGCCCTCGCAGGAGAAGCAGGACGAGCTGCGGGCGGTCGCCGCCGAGCGCAGGGCCGCGCTGGCCGCGTCCTCCGGGCCGGGGCAGACCTCGGACGGGCACCGCGTGCCGCTGCTGGCCAACGTCGGTGGCCCCGCGGACGTGCCGGCGGCGCTGGAGAACGGCGCCGAGGGCGTCGGCCTGTTCCGCACCGAGTTCCTGTTCCTGGACGACTCGGCGAAGGCTCCCAGCGAGGAGAAGCAGGTCGAGGCGTACCGCAAGGTGCTGGAGGCGTTCCCGGAGGGCCGGGTCGTGGTCCGGGCGCTCGACGCGGGCGCCGACAAGCCGCTCGACTTCCTGACCCCCGCGGACGAGCCGAACCCGGCGCTCGGCGTGCGCGGTCTGCGCACCCTGCTGGAGAACCCCGAGGTCATGCGCACCCAGCTGCGCGCGCTGGCCACGGCCGCCGAGGGGCTGCCGGTGCACCTCGAGGTGATGGCCCCGATGGTGGCCGACCGCAAGGACGCCAAGGACTTCGCGGACGCCTGCCGGGAGGCCGGGCTGGACGCCAAGTTCGGCGCGATGGTGGAGATCCCCTCGGCCGCGCTGCGGGCGCGGGCGATCCTGCAGGAGGTCGAGTTCCTGTCGCTGGGCACCAACGACCTCGCCCAGTACACCTTCGCCGCCGACCGTCAGGTGGGCGCGCTGGCCCGTCTTCAGGACCCGTGGCAGCCGGCGCTGCTCGACCTGGTCGCCGCGGCCGCCGACGCGGCGCGGACGACCGGCAAGAGCTGCGGCGTCTGCGGCGAGGCCGCCGCCGATCCGCTGCTGGCCGTGGTGCTGGTCGGTCTCGGCGTCACCAGCCTGTCGATGGGCTCGGCCTCGATCCCGTACGTGCGGTCGACGCTCGCCAAGTACACGCTGGCGCAGTGCCGTCGGGCGGCCGAGGCGGCCAGGGCCACGGACAGCGCCGAGGAGGCGCGGGCCGCGGCCCAGCAGGTGCTGTCCGGCGAGTAGCCCGCTGCGGGCCGTCCGGACCCGGGCACCCGTCCGGAGCGAACGCCGAGAGGGGCGGCCCCCCCCCCCCGGGGGGGGGGGCCCCCCCGGGGGGGCCGCGGGGCGGCGCGCCGCGCCCGGGGGGGGGGGGGGGCCGCGGGGGCGGGC
>NZ_JBITCO010000031.1:2878-92699 GCF_044453265.1 Kitasatospora sp. NPDC051705
GGCCCGCCCGCCCCGGCCCCCCGCCCCGCCCCCCCCGCGGCGGGGGCCCCCCCCCCCCCGCGGGGGGGCCCGCCCCTCTCGGCGTTCCTCGGCGCGGACCGGCCGCGCCCGGGGTGGGTCAGGACCGGCGGTCGCGGCCGAGCTGCTCGAAGAAGCGCAGGTGGTCGAGGTTGTCGACGGATCCGGGGTTGACGGCCTGCTCCAGCGGCGTGCCGGAGAGCAGGCGCTTGACCGGGACCTCGATCCGCTTGCCGGTGAGGGTGTGCGGGAGGCCGCGGACGGCGATCACCTCGTCCGGGACGTGGCGCGGGGAGAGCTCGGTGCGCAGCGAGGTCCGGATGCGGCCGATCAGGTCGTCGTCGAGGGCGGCGCCGGGGGCGAGGACCACGAACAGCGGCATCCAGTAGCCGCCGTCGGGCTCCTCGAGGCCGATGACCAGGGACTCGGCGATCTCGGGGAGGCGCTCGACGACCTCGTAGATGTCCGAGGAGCCCATCCGCACGCCCTGGCGGTTGAGCGTGGAGTCGGAGCGGCCGTGGATGACGACGGTCCCGCGGGAGGTGACGGTGATCCAGTCGCCGTGGCGCCAGATGCCGGGGTACATGTCGAAGTAGCTGTCGTGGTACCGGGTGCCCTCGGGGTCGTTCCAGAAGCCGGTGGGCATGGACGGGATCGGCTTGGTGACCACGAGTTCGCCGACGGCGTCGGTGAGCGGTTCGCCCCGGACGTCCCAGGACTCGACCGCGGCGCCCAGGCAGGGGGCCTGGATCTCGCCGAGGTACACCGGGAGGGTGGGGACGCCGCCGACGAAGCAGGAGCAGACGTCGGTGCCGCCGCTGACGGAGGCGAGCCAGACGTCCTCCTTGACCTCGTCGTAGATCCAGCGGAAGCCGTCGGGCGGCAGCGGGGAGCCGGTGGTGCCGATGCAGCGGACGGCGGAGAGGTCGAGGTCGCGGCCGGGGTGGAGGTCTGCCTTGCGGCTGGCGATCACGTAGGCGGCGGAGGTGCCGAGCACGGTGGCGCCGGTGCGGGCGGCCACCGACCAGAGGGCGCCGGTGTCGGGGTGGCCGGGGCTGCCGTCGTAGGTGACGATCGTGGCCCCGACCAGGAGGCCGGCCAGCAGGAAGTTCCACATCATCCAGCCGGTGGAGGTGTACCAGAGGAAGCGGTCCCGCGGCCCGAGGTCGAGGTGGAGGCCGGCCTGCTTGAGGTGTTCCAGCAGGATGCCGCCCTGGCTCTGGACGATGGCCTTGGGCAGGCCGGTGGTGCCGGAGGAGTAGAGGACCCAGAGCGGGTGGTCGAACGGGACGGCCTCGAAGACCGGTTCGACGTCGTCGGCGACCAGGTCGTCCCAGTGCAGCGCGCCCTCGGGGGCCGGGGCGCCGAGCAGCGGCACGTGCACGACGGTGTGCAGGCTGGGGAGTTCGCGGCGCAGCTCGGCGACGACCTCGGTGCGGTCGTGGTCCTTGCCGCCGTAGTGGTAGCCGTCGACGGCGAACAGGACGACGGGCTCGATCTGCTGCAGGCGGTCGAGGACGCTGCGGGCGCCGAAGTCGGGGGCGCAGCTAGTCCAGACGGCGCCGACGGCGGCGGTGGCCAGGAGGGCGACGGCGGCCTGCGGGACGTTCGGCAGGTAGGCGCTGACGCGGTCGCCGGGCCGCACGCCCCGGGCCCGCAGGGCGGCGGTCAGCGAGCCGACCTGGCGGCGCAGCTCGGACCAGGTGAGGACGGTCGGCTGCTCGGTGGTCTCGTCGAGGTGCAGGACGGCCGGGCGGTCGGCGTCGGGCGACTTCGCCCCGTCGGGGCCGGGCTCGGCGGCGCGCAGGGCGTGCTCGGCGTAGTTGAGGCGGGCGCCGGGGAACCAGCGGGCGCCGGGCATGGCCGGGTCGGCGAGGACCGTCTCGGGGGCCTCGGTGAAGCGGACGTCGAACCACCGGGTGACCGCGGTCCAGAAGCGGTCGAGGTCGGCCGTGGACCACGCGTGCAGGTCCGCGTAGCGCTGGGCGGCCTGCTGGTCGTCGTCGGCCGGGGCCAGCGGGGCGGCCGGGGCGCCGTGGTGTTCGGCGGCCCAGGCCTGGAAGGCCACCAGGCTGGTGGCGGCGGCGCGAGCGGGGTTCGGGCGCCAGAGCGGCTGGTCCTGGGTGGGGGTGCTCACGGTGGTGGTCTCCCGGCCGGTGGTGGGGACGGGAGTGCTTGTGGCAGGCCCGTCCGGTTGGGCTGTCGGTGCAGACCATGCCATGTGAGCGGCCGCTGCGCCAGGGTCGGCCGGGGGCGTCGGGCGGTCAGAGGGCGTTGGGCAGGCCGGCGAACCAGGAGCGGGAGACGTTGGTGTGGAAGTCCCAGACCAGCGGGGTGTCGGGGGTGGCGAGCAGCCAGCCGTCGGTCTCCTCGGTGGGGTGCGAGGGCGGCAGCTCGGCGAGCGGGCGGGCGGGGAGCAGTCCGCAGAGGAAGACGAAGCGGCCGTACGGGTCGGAGGCCGTGGAGAAGAGGGTGACGTCGGCCGCGTCGGCGAGGATGCCGCTCTCCTCGCGGAGCTCGCGGACGCAGGCCTGCTGCCAGGTCTCGCCGAAGTCCACGTAGCCGCCGGGGAAGGCGAGTTCGCCGTAGCCGGGTTCGATGGTGCGGCGGATGACGACGAGGGCGGGGTCGGCCTCGGGCCGGGTGACCGGGAGGACGGTGATCGCGACCGGGAGCGGGTTGCGGTAGCTGATCTCGGCGCAGCCGGGGCAGGTGCGCGGCCAGTCGCGGGTGCCGGGCGGGTAGGCGGTGCCGCAGAAGTGGCAGTGCGAGAAGGGGTGGTTGACCGGCTGGGCGGCGTCGTCGGTGGTCATGCCCGGATGGTAGCGGCCGACCGGTGGCGGACCGTCAGGGGAGCTCGGGCTCACGGGTGGGGCGCAGCAGGGCGGGGTGGAGGAGGTTGGCGCCGCCCGCGTGGTAGGTGCGGGCGCGGGGGCCGCCACGGGCGCCGCCGCGGGTGGTGGTGGCGCCGGTGCTCTCGACGAAGCCGGGGACGGAGAGCACCTTGCGGTGGAAGTTGCCGGGGTGGAGCTTCTCGTCCCAGACGGCCTCGTAGACGGCGCGCAGGTCGGGGATGGTGAAGTCGTGGGGCAGGAAGGCGGTGGCGAGCGGGCTGTACTCGAGCTTTGCGCGCACCCGGTCGAGGCCGTCGGCCAGGATGCGGGCGTGGTCGAAGGCGAGCGTGCGGGAGGAGGGGCCGGTGGGGCCGCCGACACCACCCCCGTGGGTGTCGGCGGGCCCACCGGCGGCTTGAGGTCCGCCCGGGGACGGGGCGCCCAGGTCGAGGCCGGCGACCGGGTGCCAGACGGCGGCCGCGGCGTCGGTGCCGGCCTCCGGGTCGGGCAGGTCGGGGGCGAAGGCGAGGTAGGCGACGGAGACCACGTGCATGCGCGGGTCGCGGTCGGGGGCGCCGTAGGTGCCGAGCTGCTCGAGGTGGACGCGGCAGAGCGCGGCCTCGACCTCGGAGCCGCCGAGCAGGCCCGTCTCCTCGGCGAGCTCGCGGGCGGCGGCCTGCTCCAGGCTCTCCTCCCCGGCGCGCAGGAAGCCGCCGGGCAGGGCCCAGCAGCCCTGGTACGGCGGGGCGCCGCGTTGGACGAGCAGGACGTGCAGGCTGCCCCGGCGCAAGGTCAGGGCGACCACGTCGACCGTGACCGCGATCGGGGCGTAGGCGCGCGGGTCGTAGGCGGCGAGCCATTCCTGCTCGTTCTCGGGCGCGGTCGGGGGCTGGGTGGACGCGTCGTCCGCTGCCATGGCCGGCTCCTCTCCGCGCTCGCCGCCGTACGGGGTGCTGTCGTTCTCTGGCTGAGCACAACGTAGCGACTGCTTTCCTGGGCGGCAAATGGTTTTCCGGGCCGGCGGGGCCGTCCGGCTCCTAGGCTGTGAGCAGGAACGACCGTCGAGGAGGCCGCCGTGCCCACTGCTCCCCCGTCGGACTTCGCCGCGGCGCTCGCGGCCGGTCCCCTGGTCCTGGACGGCGGGCTGTCGAACCAGCTGGCGGCGGCCGGGCACGACCTGTCGGACGCGCTGTGGTCGGCCCGGCTGCTGGCGGACGCGCCGGAGGCGGTGGTGGCGGCGCACCGGGCGTACTTCGCGGCCGGGGCCGAGGTCGCCATCACCGCGAGCTACCAGGCGAGCTTCGAGGGCTTCGCGCGGCGCGGGGCCGGCCGGGCGGAGGCCGCCCGGCTGCTGGCGCGCAGCGTGGAGCTGGCCCGGGAGGCGGCCCGGACCGAGCCGGGCGGCCGGCGGCGCTGGGTGGCGGCCTCGGTCGGCCCGTACGGGGCGGTGCTGGCGGACGGCTCGGAGTACCGGGGCCGGTACGGGTTGAGCACCGCGGAGCTGGTGGCGTTCCACCGGCCGCGGATGGAGGTGCTGGCGGCGGCGGGGCCGGACGTGCTGGCGCTGGAGACGGTGCCGGACGCCGAGGAGGCGCGGGCGCTGCTGGAGGTGGTGCGCGGGCTGGGGGTGCCGGCCTGGCTGTCGTTCAGCGTGGCGGGCGGGCGGACCAGGGCAGGTCAGCCGCTGGAGGAGGCGTTCGCGCTGGCGGCGGAGGTGGACGAGGTGCTGGCCGTGGGGGTGAACTGCTGCACGCCGCAGGACGCCGACCGGGCGGTGGCGCTGGCGGCCGGGGTGAGCGGGAAGCCGGTGGTGGTCTACCCGAACAGCGGGGAGGAGTGGGACGCCGCCGGGCGCGACTGGCGCGGCGAGCCGACGTTCCGCTCGGCGCGGGTGGGGGGCTGGCTGGCGGACGGGGCCCGGCTGGTGGGCGGCTGCTGCCGGGTGGGCCCGGACGGGATCGCCGCGCTGGCGGCGGAGGTGGCGGTGCTCCGGACGCAGCGCGCGCGGGCCGCAGGTTGACGGGGATCCGACGCGGATCACCGAGGGGGAAGGTGCACGGACGGCCGAGGGCCTGGCAGACTCGTCCCGTCACCACTGCGGTCGACAATGTCGACCGCCTGTCAGCGCGGAGGTACCCATGCCCGGCCCGATCCAGTCGCTCTCCCGGGCCGCCGCCATCTTGCGCCTGCTGGCGGGCGGTGAGCGCCGTCTGGGCCTGTCCGAGGTCGCGACGGCGCTGGACCTCGCCAAGGGCACCGCGCACGGCATCCTGCGCACGCTGCAGCAGGAGGGGTTCGTCGAACAGGACCCGGAGAGCGGCAAGTACCAGCTGGGCGCCGAGCTGCTGCGGCTGGGGCAGAGCTACCTGGACGTGCACGAGCTGCGGGCACGGGCCCTGGTCTGGGCCGACGACCTGGCCCGGGCGGCCGGCGAGACCGTCTACCTGGGGGTGCTGCACCAGCAGGGCGTGCTGATCGTGCACCACGTGTTCCGGCCGGACGACACCCGGCAGGTGCTGGAGGTGGGCTCGATGCAGCCGCTGCACAGCACCGCGCTGGGCAAGGTGCTGCTGGCCTACGACCCGGTCGCGCGCGGCGAGTTGGGCGACGGGCCGTACCAGCCGTACACGCTGCGCACGCTCACCGAGGCGGCCGACGTGGACGCCGAGAGCGCGCTGACCAGGGAACGTGGCTGGGCGGACTCGGTGGAGGAGACCTGGGAGGGCGTCGCCTCGATCGGCGCGCTGATCCAGGACCGGCGGCGCAACCCGGTGGGCGCGGTGTGCATCAGCGGCCCGGTGGAGCGGGTCTGCGAGGACGGCTTCGTGAAGCCCTCGCTGGTGGCCTCGGTGCGCAGCGCGGCGCGGGCGATCTCCCGCGATCTGGGCGCCGGGCGGTTCTGACACCCGGGGCGTTTTCGTCACGCTGAGGCGCGGACGGGCTGGAGGCCTGTCCGCGCCTTGGCGTTTTGCCCCGGTTCGGGGCGCTCCGCTGGGTAACTTCGAGGCAAGGGTCACAGCTGCGTAACCCCTGCTTGACGCGGAGCCGACCTGGGGAGGAAGCTTCCGCATGACGGTCGACATTGTCGAACGATGGCCGGGAAGATCACTCCCACGATGCGCTCACCCGCACAGCGATCGCCCGGCCTCCTTCCCCCACCCGCACCTCCGGGCCATATGGACAAGGGAGTCTTTGTGTCCGCGTTCTCCAACGGCGACGTCTTCGTCGGCGAAACCCTCGGCACCGCCGCCCTGATACTTCTCGGTGGCGGCGTCTGCGCCGCTGTGACCCTCAAGAAGTCGAAGGCCGTCAACGCCGGCTGGCTGGCGATCACCTTCGGCTGGGGCTTCGCGGTCCTGATCGCCGCCTACATGTCGGCTCCGAAGTCCGGCGCGCACCTCAACCCGGCCGTCACCATCGCCCTCGCCATCAAGAGCGGCGACTGGAGCCAGGTCCCGCTCTACCTGGGCTCCCAGATGCTCGGCGCGATCATCGGCGCCGTTCTGGTCTGGGCCACCTACCTCGGCCAGTTCCAGGCCAACCAGGAGCCCACGCTCGGCATCTTCTCGACCGGTCCCGAGATCCGGAACCCGGTCCAGAACGTGCTCACCGAGGTCATCGGCACCTTCGTGCTCTGCTTCGCGATCCTCACCATCGGCACCAACACCGGGCTCTCGCAGACCGGCACCGGCACCCTGATGGTCGCCTTCACCGTCGTCGGCATCGGCCTCTCGCTGGGCGGCCCGACCGGCTACGCCATCAACCCGGCCCGCGACCTGGGCCCGCGCATCGCGCACGCCCTGCTGCCGATCCCCAACAAGGGCGGCTCCGACTGGTCGTACGCCTGGGTCCCGGTGGTCGGCCCGCTGATCGGCGGCGCGCTCGCCGGCGGTCTGTACAACGCGATGTTCTAGGCCGGGTTCGAACCCGCCGAGCACGGGGACTGACCCCTGCGTCAGGCCCACCCACCCCGTATCCCCCGAACCCCGAGCCGAGGACCCTCCATGACCTCCACTGGCAACTACATCGCCGCGATCGACCAGGGCACCACCTCCAGCCGCTGCATCATCTTCGGCGCCGACGGCCGGATCGTCTCCGTCGACCAGCAGGAGCACCGGCAGATCTTCCCGCAGCCCGGCTACGTCGAGCACGACGCCGCCGAGATCTGGACCCGGGTGCAGTCCGTCGTCCGCGGCGCGCTGGAGAAGGCCGGTCTGACCAAGGACGACATCCGCGCGATCGGCATCACCAACCAGCGCGAGACCACCGTCCTGTGGGACAAGAACACCGGCGAGCCGGTGCACAACGCGCTGGTGTGGCAGGACACCCGCACCGAGGGCCTCTGCCGCGAGCTCGGCCGCAACGTCGGCCAGGACCGCTTCCGCCGCGAGACCGGCCTCCCGCTGGCCAGCTACTTCGCCGGCCCGAAGATCCGCTGGCTGCTGGACAACGTCGAGGGCCTGCGCGAGCGCGCCGAGGCCGGCGACATCCTGTTCGGCACCATGGACACCTGGGTCATCTGGAACCTCACCGGTGGTGTCGACGGCGGCAAGCACGTCACCGACGTCACCAACGCCAGCCGCACCATGCTGATGAACCTCAAGACCCTGGCCTGGGACGAGAGCATCGCCGAGTCGATGGGCGTGCCGATGGCCGTCCTGCCGGAGATCCGCTCCTCCGCCGAGGTCTACGGCGAGGCCGTCGGCGACCTGGCCGGCGTCCCGGTCGCGTCCGCGCTCGGCGACCAGCAGGCCGCCCTGTTCGGCCAGACCTGCTTCAACGAGGGCGAGGCCAAGTCCACCTACGGGACCGGCACCTTCCTGCTGCTCAACACCGGCGAGAAGATCGTCAACTCGTACCACGGCCTGCTGACCACCGTCGGCTACCGGATCGGCGACCAGGCCCCGGTGTACGCCCTGGAAGGCTCCATCGCCGTCACCGGCTCGCTCGTCCAGTGGCTGCGCGACCAGCTCGGCATCATCTCCACCGCCGCCGAGATCGAGACCCTCGCCAACACCGTCGAGGACAACGGCGGCGCCTACTTCGTCCCGGCGTTCTCCGGCCTGTTCGCCCCGTACTGGCGCTCCGACGCCCGCGGTGTGATCGCCGGCCTCACCCGGTACGTCACCAAGGGCCACCTGGCCCGGGCCGTCCTGGAGGCCACCGCCTGGCAGACCCGCGAGGTCGTCGACGCCATGCAGAAGGACTCCGGCGTCGAGCTCACCGCCCTCAAGGTCGACGGCGGCATGACCAGCAACAACCTGCTCATGCAGAACATCGCCGACGTCCTGGACGCCCCGGTCGAGCGCCCGTACGTGGCCGAGACCACCGCCCTCGGCGCCGCCTACGCGGCCGGTCTCGCCGTCGGCTTCTGGAACGACCTCGACACCCTGCGGGCCAACTGGCACCGCGCCGCCGAGTGGACCCCGCGCATGGACGAGGCCACCCGGGAGCGCGAGTACAAGAAGTGGCTCAAGGCCGTGGAGCGCACCATGGGCTGGGTGGAGGAGGAAGAGACCGACTGATCGACGAGCCGGTCGGGGCCCCGGGCCCCGACCGGCAAGTTCCGTTTCACCGGCCCGCCGCACCGGGCCGACCGGCCTCTCCCGCAGGGGCCGCACCGCACACGAGAGGAGTAACGGCGCCGCCCGACCCGCGCGCGCCGTACACAACCACCATGGCAACCATCCCGACCCTGGGCGCCGAGCGCTTCGCCGGCCGCACCGCCTCCCGCGCCGAGACCCGCGAGCTGCTCGGCAAGGCCACCTACGACCTGCTGGTGATCGGGGGCGGCATCCTCGGCACGGCCGTCGCCTGGACCGCGTCCCAGGCCGGACTGAAGGTCGCCATGGTCGACGGCGGCGACTTCGCCGGCGCCACCTCCAGCGCCTCCTCCAAGCTCGTCCACGGCGGCCTGCGCTACCTGCAGACCGGCGCCGTCAAGCTGGTCGCCGAGAACCACAAGGAGCGCCGCGCGCTCGCCACCGACGTGGCCCCGCACCTGGTCAACCCGCTGACCTTCTTCGTGCCGGTCTACAAGGGCGGCCCGCACAGCGCGCCCAAGCTCGGCGCCGGCGTCTTCCTCTACTCCGCGCTGTCCGCCTTCCGCGACGGCATGGGCCGGGTCTCCACCGCCGCCCACGCCGCCCAGCAGGTGCCCGCGCTGCGCACCGAGGGCCTGCGCTCGGTGGCCGTCTACGGCGACCACCAGATGAACGACTCGCGCGTCGCGGTGATGACCGTGCGCGCCGCCGTCGACGCCGGCGCCGTGGTGCTCAACCACGCCGAGGTCACCGGCCTGCGCTTCACCGGCGGCCGGGTCACCGGCGCCGAGGTGCGCGACCGCCTGGACGGCACCGAGTTCGGCGTCGACGCCCGCCTGGTGCTCAACGCCACCGGCCCGTGGGTCGACCACCTGCGCCGGATGGAGGACGCCGGCGCCGCGCCGTCGATCCGCCTCTCCAAGGGCGCCCACGTCGTCGTCAAGCGCCGCTCGCCGTGGCGCGCCGCGCTCACCATCCCGATCGACAAGTACCGCGTCTCCTTCGCCATCCCGTGGGAGGACCACGTCCTGCTCGGCACCACCGACGAGGAGTACACCGGCGACCCGCAGGACGTCCGGGCCACCGACGCGGACATCGACCAGATCATGGGCGAGGCCGCTCACGCCATCCGCGACGAGCACCTCGACCGCGACCTGATCACCTACGCCTTCGCCGGCCTGCGGGTGCTCCCCGGCGGCCCCGGCGACACCGCCGCCGCCAAGCGCGAGACCGTCGTCACCGAGGGCAAGGGCGGCATGCTCTCCGTCGCCGGCGGCAAGTGGACCACCTACCGGCACATCGGCCGCACCGTGCTGGAGAAGCTGGCCCACGTGCCGGGCACCACGCTCGGCGAGGACATGTCCCCGATCGCCGCGACCGTGCCGCTGCCGGGCGTCGGTGCGCCGAACGCCGTCGCGCACCGGCTGCTGATCGACCGCGAGCCCGGCTCGCGGATGGAGCCGCTGGTGGCCAAGCACCTCGCCAGCCACTACGGCACCCTCTCCTTCGAGATCGCCCGCATGATCGACGAGAACCCGGAGCTGGGCCGCCCGATCCACGAGGACGGGCCGGACGTCTGGGCGCAGGTCGCCTACGCGGCCGACAACGAGTGGGCGTACACGGCGGACGACGTGCTGCGCCGCCGCACCACGATGACCGTGCGCGGGCTGGACACGCCGGAGATCCGGGACGAGGTCGAGGCCTTCCTCGCGAAGCGCGGAACCAAGTAAGAGCAGCCTCGCGAAGCGCGGAACCACGTAAGAGCAGCCTCGCGGCGAAGCGCGGAGGCGAGTAGGCGCAGCCTCGCGAAGCGCGCCGACCGCGTGGGCGGGACGGATCCGTGCCAAGGGCGGACACTCCGGGGTTTCCCGGGTGTCCGCCCTTCCGCTGTGGCGGATGCGCCGTCCGTCACGATCGCATCAAGTTCCCCGGAGGATCTTCGGGGTCTGGGCGGATTCGTCCCGACTTGCCGTGATCATCTGCCCCGGTGATCTTCCCTATGCTCCGGATCGCTCCGACCAAGAGCGAGTCAAGGAGTACCCATGCATCCCCCGATCGAGTGGGTTCGTCGTCGTCCGGCCGCCCTGGACCGGCCGACGGCCCCGGGACGGCCGGTCGCGGCCGCGCTGGCGGCGGTCCTCTCGGCCGCCCTGGTGGCCGGGTGCGGCGGCCCGTCGGACGCCGAGCTGGAGTACGCGGGCGACTACGCCGCCCACCTGCACCTGGAGGTCACCGGGTACCCCGTCACCGAGACGCTGGGCCTGGTCCAGCAGGTAATGTGGCGGCTCGCGGACGGATCCCGCGACCGGCTGGCGAAGCTCGGCACCACGGACGGCGGGGACGCCGGCGTCACCTCGGACGCCTGGATCCGCGAGTACCGCCGGGGCGCCCAGGGGCCGGTCACCGCCGACTTCCAGGACGACCCGACGCAGCGGCAGACCGTCGTGCTCACCTTCCACGACACCGGCCAGGTCAAGGAGCTGCTGCTCCGGCCGGCGGGGCGGGACGGCGGGGACGGCTGGCAGGTCGTCCTGAGGTAGCGGGGCCGGGGCAGCAAGGGACGCCCCGAGGGTGGTGTCCGCCCTTCCGGTTCGGTCAGACGAGCGTGCCGGCCTTGATCACGTGGCGCAGGTGGCGGTCGGGGCGGGTGAGGACGGCGAGGTCGGCGAGCGGGTCGCCGTCCACGACGAGCAGGTCGGCGTGCGCACCCGGGGCGAGGGTGCCGATCTCGCCCTCCAGGCCGAGCAGCCGGGCGGCGGTGGTGGTCGCCGAGCGGAGCACGTCGGCGGCCGGCTGCACCCGGGCGCGGAGGGTGAACTCCTCGAGCTGGGCGGGGTGCAGCGGGCCGAGCAGGTCACTGCCGTAGACCAGGTTGACGCCCGCGCGGTGGGCGCGTTCGAGGGCGGCGAGGCCCTGGTCGCGGACCTCGGCGAGCTTGCCGAGGGAGGCGGGCGGGAGGCCGGAGCGGGCCCCGAGCCGTGCGGTCTGCTCGTAGGCGACCAGGGTGGGCACCAGGTAGGCGTCCTTCTCCAGGAGCAGCGCGACGGTGCCGTCGTCCAGCAGGTTGCCGTGCTCGACGCAGCGCACCCCGGCGCGCAGGGCGCGGTCGATCGCGCGCGGGTGGTAGGCGTGCACGGTGACGTAGCGGTTGTGGTTCTCCGCCTCCTCGACGGCCGCGCGGATCTCCTCCTCGCTGTACTGGACGGCGGCGATCTCGTCGTGCGGGGAGGCGACGCCGCCGGAGAGCAGCACCTTGAGGTGCCGGGCGCCCTTGCGGAACTCGTCCCGGGCCGCGGCGCGGACGGCGTCGACGCCGTCCGCGATCCGCCCGAAGTTCGGGCGGGACTCGCAGCAGGGCAGGGCGTCGTCCCCGCGCGGGCGCAGGTCGCCGTGGCCGCCGGTCTGGGAGAGCGCCTTGCCGCCGTGGAGCAGGCGGGGGCCGAGCGCGAGCCCCTCGTCCAGGGCACGGGCCATGCCGTGGTCGGCGCCGCCGACGTCGCGGACGGTGGTGAAGCCGCGGCGCAGCATGCGTTCGGCCTCGGCGAGGGCGCGGACGGTGGCGTAGCCGGGGGTCCAGTTCGCGACGTCGTGCAGGTCGAGGGTGGTGACCAGCAGGTGGACGTGCGCGTCGATCAGGCCGGGCAGCACGGTGGCACCGGCGGCGTCGAGCACCCGGACGTCCTCGCCCGCGGCGGGCGGTCGCCCGGTGCCGGTGGCGGTGATCCGGCCGTCGGCGGCCTCCAGCCAGCCGCGGTCGGTGCGGGTGCCGTCCTCGGGGTGGAGCAGGTGGGCGTCGGTGATCAGCAGTCGGCTCATGGCGGTGGTCCTCCCCGGTTTCAATACGACCTGTATTGAATACACCATGTATCGTTCTGCTGTGAACCCGCCCCCCGTCGATGCCACCGCCCCCAAGCCGCCCCGCCGCCGCGTCCACACCCGGGCCCGGCTGCTGGCCGCGGCCGGCGAACTCTTCCTCACCGTCGGCTTCGCGCGGACGAGCATCGAGGACGTCTGCGCCGCAGCCGGATACACCCGCGGCGCCTTCTACTCGAACTTCGCCGGCAAGGAGGACCTGCTGCTGGCGCTCTTCGACGACCAGGCCACCGAGCGGATGGCCGAACTGGAGAAACTGGCCGCCGTCCGCGCCGCGCTCACCCCGGCCGAACGGGCCCGGGTGCTGGTCGAGGCGCTGCTGAGGGTCGAACCGGCGGAAACCGGGTGGATCCTGCTCTTCCTGGAGTTCCGGCTGGTCGCCGCCCGCAGCGAGGGGCTGGCGGAGCAGGTCGCCGCGCACGACCACGCCGTCTCCGCGGCGCTGGCCGAGGTGCTGGAGCGGGCGCTGCCGGAACTGGTGCCGCCCGGCGCCACCGCCCGGCAGGCCGCCGCCGTGATCCTGGCCGCGCGCGAGGGGCTGCTGGCCCGGACGGCGGCCGGCGGCGCGGTGGCCGACGACCTGCTGGACGCGACGGCGGCCGTGCTCGCCGGGCTGCTGGGCTGAGCCGGGCCCGGACCGCGACGCCGGGCCCCGACCGCGACGCCGGGCCCGCGACGCGCCCGGGGGCGGCACCCGTACGGTACGGGTGCCGCCCCCGGGCGGCGCTTCCTGCGCGAGCCGGTGCCCGGCCCCACGGCCGGGCACCGGACAGGCCCTGCGGACGGGCCTAGACGATCAGGCTGAGCGGCATGATCAGGGCGATCGCGACGACCGAGATCACCGTCTCCATCACGGACCAGGACTTCAGCGTCTGGCCGACGCTCATCCCGAAGTACTCCTTCACCAGCCAGAAGCCGGCGTCGTTGACGTGCGACAGGAAGAGCGAGCCGGCGCCGATCGCGAGCACCAGCAGGGCCGCGTGGGTCGAGGACATGTCCGCGGCGAGCGGGGCGACGATGCCGGCCGCGGTGATCGTGGCGACCGTGGCCGACCCGGTGGCCAGCCGGATCAGGACCGCGATCAGCCAGCCCAGCAGCAGCGCGGAGATGTGCCACTTGCTCGACCACTCGCTGACCGCGTTGCCGACGCCGACGTCGATCAGGGTCTGCTTGAAGCCGCCGCCCGCACCGACGATGAAGACTATGCCGGCGATCGGGCCGAGCGACCTGCCGACGGTCTCGGAGATCCGCGCCTTGTCGAACCCGGCCGCCCGGCCGAGGGTCAGCATGCCGAGCAGGGTCGCGGCGAGCAGTGCTATCAGCGGTGAGCCGACGAAGTCGAACACCCGCTGGACCATCGCCTTCGGGTCGTCGATCACCACGTCGGCGAGCGCCTTGCCGAGCATCAGCACGACCGGCAGCAGGATGGTGGCCAGCACCGCCCCGAAGGACGGCGTGCGCTCGGGCCGGGCCGTCTCCTCCGGCGCGGTGGCCTTCGGGATCTCCAACGGGCCCACCCAGCGCTCCGCGACCCGGGCGAACAGCGGGCCGGCGACGATCAGGGTCGGCACGGCGATCAGCAGACCGAGCGCCAGGGTGACCCCGAGGTCGGCCTTCAGCGCGTCGACGGCGACCAGCGGGCCCGGGTGCGGGGGCACCAGGCCGTGCAGCACCGAGAGCCCGGCCAGCGCGGGGATGCCGATCCGGATCAGCGGCACGTTGCCGCGGCGGGCGACCAGCAGCACGATCGGGATCAGCAGGACGACACCGACCTCGAAGAACAGCGGCAGGCCGAGGACGGCGGCGATCAGCGCCATCGCCCAGGGCAGCGCCCGGTTCCCGGACCGGGCCAGCACGGTGTCCGCGATGGTGTTGGCGCCGCCGGAGTCGGCGAGCAGCTTGCCGAGCATCGCGCCCAGGCCGATCAGCAGGCCGACGCCGGCCACCGTGGCGCCGAAGCCCGTGGAGAAACTGCTCAGCAGCTTGTCGAAGGGAACGCCCGCGACGGCGGCCAGCAGGCCCGAGCCGAGCGTCAGGGCGAGGAAGGGGTGCAGCTTCAGCCTGGTGATCAGCAGGACGATCGCACCGATGCTGAGCAGGACCGCCACCAGCAGCTGGGTGTCGCTGTCGGTGTGCGGCAGGGCCGGTGGGGCGGCCGCGAGGAGGGTGGGGGACATCACGCGAGGTCTCCATTGACCGGCCGCAGCAGCGCCACGGCCATCTCGACGAGTTCTTCTGGGGACGGTCCGACGTCCAGGACGGCGCCGTGCTCGTCGACGCCCAGGGGTTCGAGGGCGGCGTACTGCGATTCGAGCAGCGACGGCGGCATGAAGTGGCCGGTGCGGTGGACGAGCCGGTCCTCGACCAGCTCGTGACCACCGCTGAGGTGCAGGAAGAAGGCGCCCGGGCAGGCCGCGCGCAGGGTGTCGCGGTAGCGGTGCTTCAACGCCGAACAGGTGACCACGCCGCCGGTGCCGGCCCGGGCCCGCCTCCCCAGCCAGGCGCCGAGGGCCTGCAGCCAGGGGCCGCGGTCCTCGTCGTCCAGCGGGACGCCGGCCGACATCTTGGCGATGTTGGCCGGCGGGTGGAAGTCGTCCGCCTCCGCGTAGGGGAGGCCGAGGCGGTCGGCCAGGAGGCGGGCCAGGGTGGTCTTGCCGACACCGGAGACGCCCATCACCACGACGGTGAGGGGGCCTTCCGGGACGGCGTGGTTCTCGACGCTGAGAGCCATGGGTGGTGCTCCTTCGTTGCCTGGCCGTCACTATCGCCCCAAAGATATGACGTATTCAAGTCTCGGAAACCAAATCGTCATACTTTTGGGCTGTGGAGTGGGTCGCAGTGGAGGCGGCCGGGAGGAGGCCGGGGGCGGGCCCTAGGCTGGACGGATGGAGATCCAGGGACTGCCCGGCCGGCTGCTCGACGAACTCGGGCCGGCGATCGCGTCCGGGGAGATCCCCGAGGGCGCGGTACTGCGCGGCGAGGAACTCGAGGACCGCTTCGGCGTCTCCCGGACGGTCGTCCGGGAGGCGGTGCGGATCCTGGAGGGGATGCGCCTGGTGGCCTCCCGCCGACGGGTCGGCATCACCGTGCAGCCCAAGTCGGTCTGGGACGTCTTCGACCCGCTGGTGATCCGCTGGCGCCTCGCCGGCGCCGACCGCTCGGCCCAGCTGCGCTCCCTCGGCTCCCTGCGGGTCGCCGTCGAACCGGCCGCCGCCGCGCTCGCCGCGGCCCACGCGAGCGACGACGACCGGCGACGACTCAGCGCGCTCGCCGTCGAGTTGACCATGTCCGCCCGGGCCGCCGACCTGACCACCTTCCTCCGGCACGACATCGACTTCCACGCCACCGTGCTGCGCGCCTCCGGCAACGAGATGTTCGCCCACCTCGGCGACACCGTGGGGGCGGTGCTCACCGGGCGGACCGAGTACCATCTGATGCCCCATCAACCGGAGCCGTACGCGATCCGGTTGCACCGCGAGGTCGCGGAGGCGATCTGCGCGGGGGACGCCGTCCGGGCCGAGCAGGGGATGCGGACGATCGTGACCGGCGCGCTGGAGGAGCTCAACCAGCAACTGGGCTGAGCGCGGTCGACGGGCCGGGAGGTGCCGGGCCGCGGTACCCCGGCCGCGGGCGTGCCCGGCCGGGGCGTGCCCGGCCGCGAGCGCCGGGTGAATCGGCCCGGATCACATGATTTGGCGGCAGTTCGGTCGATTCTGACGCGTAGTCCGGGTGCGACGGGGCAGAGTGTCGCGAGGGGGCGCGTTTCGTGTGCGCCCGTCCCGTGCCCGCCGCCGAGTCCGCGCCTGGGGGTCGCTCGATGTCCGTGCCACGCCGCCGTCGCCGCCTTCCCGACGAGGTGCGCGCCGCCGCCGTCCGGGCGGTGCTCTGCCTGTCCTTCACCCTGGTGGGGGTGATGGTCGCGACCCTGGCCTCGTACGCGGACAGCTGGCTGATGACGCCCGCGCTGATGGCGATGGGCCTCGGGGTGTTCGGCACCATGTGGTGTCTGCTGGAGATCCTGATCTCCCGCCAGGTCGCCGCCCAACGGCTGCGCGCACCGGGCTCCGCGTACCCGATGGCGGGCAGCCGCGCTCCCGACCCGCTCGCCCCCCGACCCCTCCCCCGGCCCGGCGGGCAGCCGCCGCAGCACCGGCCCCGGCTGCCCGCCTGAGGCCGGCGGGGCCCGGTCGTGCCTCGGAGCCCCTAGGTTCTGTCCGGCGGATCTAGTCCTGGGGCACGACCCGGTAATGGGTGGTCAGGGCGCGCTCGTCGCCCAGGACGTGGAAGGCCAGCATCGGCGGCTGGCCGAAGGAGATGCCGCGCCCGCCCTCGCAGGGCAGCATGACGGTGGAGACCACGCCGGGGGCGACCAGCAGCGGCAGGCCGGCGAAGGAGGCCGCGGCCGCGGTGTGGGAGTGGCCGCAGAACAGCGCCGCCACCCGGGGGTGCCGGTGCAGCACCGCGGCCAGCCGCTCCTCCTCGAACTGCCGGATCCGGTCGACGGTCGGCAGGTGCAGCACGACGGGCGGGTGGTGGAAGGCCACCAGTGCCGGCAGATCGCTCCGCCCGGCGGTCAGTTCGGCGTCCAGCCAGTCCAGCGTCCGGTCGGTGAGCAGGCCGTCGTCCCGCTCGGGTATCGACGAGTCGAGCATCAACACGTCCGCGCCGGGCAGCCGGTGCACCCGGTTGACCGGCTCCTCCGTCGGTGCCTCCCCGAGCAGCACCTCCCGGTAGGGGCCGCGCCGGTCGTGGTTGCCGGGGCAGATCAGCACCGGGTGCCGGGAGTCCAGCACCTCGACCACCTGCTGGTACTCGGCGGCCAGGCCGTGGTCGGCGAGGTCGCCGGTGACCAGCACGGCGTCCAGCGGGCCGGGCAGGGCGTCGAGGTACGCCATGACCTGCTCGGCCCGGCGCCTGGCCCGCCGGCCGCGGTCCCGGCGGTGCTGCTGGCCGAGGTGGATGTCACTGAAGTGCGCGATCGTCAGCATGCCCGTCACGCTAGCCAGTTCGGGGCGGGGCCGGTACCGTGCCGGGCCAGCGCGGACCGGCCGCCGGGCCCGGGCGCCGCCAGGCCCGGACCGGTTCCGGCCGGTCAGGCCTGGGCCGGCACCTCCGCCGGGCGCTTGAACATCCGGGTGGCGGTGATCTCGCCGTGGACGGCCGGGCCGTCCGGGTCCTGCGGCGCGGGCAGGCCCGGGCGCAGGTGCTCCTCGACGGAGATGTACTTGAGGCCGGCCCGCAGGTCGGCGTCGTTGCGCAGCCGGATGACGAGCGGGAACTCGGCGAGCGCCGTGGTGTCGAACAGGCCGGTGGTGTAGATCAGCTGGACGCCGAGCGCGTCGGCCACCGCCCGCTGGAGCTCCAGCAGGTAGGTGGCGTTGGCGCGCCCGATCGGGTTGTCCAGGAAGAGCGTTCCGGCGTGCCGCAGCTGGGACTGGCCGCGGTCGTTGGCGCGCAGCGCCGCCATCGTGCAGTAGAGCGCGATGGCCGCGGTGAGCAGCTGACCGCCGGAGAACACGTCGGACATCTGGCCGACGCCGACCCGCTCGGCGCGCAGCACCGCGTCGGGCTTGAGGATCTCGACGCTGACGCCCTTGGGGCCGATCGCGGCGGCGACCCCGCGCAGCAGCAGCGACATGCCGTCGCGGCGCAGGTCGCTGTTCTTCCTGACGGCCGCGCGGGTGGCCTCGTCGATGACCTCGCCGAGGCGCTCGACCAGGGTGGCGTGGTCCGGATCCTCGAAGCGGATCCGCAGGAACTCCTGGCCGGACCACTCGCCGAGGCCCTCGGGGAGGCGGGACAGCCGCTGGGCGGCGCGCAGGGTGGTGAGCGAGGACTCGACCAGGCCGCGCAGCCGGTCCACGATCGACCCGCGGTTGCGTTCCAGCTGGGCGAGTTCGTCGGTGAGCACCCGCAGCCGGGGCGCGAAGGCGGCGGCCCAGCTGGCGGCGTGCTCGGGCAGCGCAGCGGCGGGCAGTTCGCGGATCTGCTGGCGGGCGGGGGTGCGGACGGCCTCGTACCGGGCCGCGTTGGCGTGCCGGACGAGGGCGTCGGAGGCGTCGCGGACGGCGAGCTCGGCGGAGGACAGCTCGCCGGCCGCGGTGCGCAGGGCGCGGCGGGCCTCGGTGGCGGTGCTGCGGGCCTCGGGCAGCGAGCCGAGGTGCGGCTCGACGGGCCGGCCGTCGTCCTCCTGGTGCTCGCGCAGGCCGTCGCGCAGCTGGCCGGCGAGTTCGTCGAAGTCCGCGGCGGCGGCCTGGGCCGCGTCGAAGGTGCGCTGGAGGTCGGCGTGCGCGGTACGGGCTGCGTCCAGCGCCTCCCGGCGTTCGGCGAGCCGGCCGGTGGCGGTGCGCAGCAGGGCCTGGGCGTGCTCCGGGTCGGTGGGGACGAGGTCCTCGGGCAGTTCGGTGTGCGCCTCGCCGTCGGCGGGGGCGGAGCGCTCGGCCTCGCCGCGCAGCCGGCCGAGCTGCTCGCTGGCGGCGGCGGAGCGGGCCTCGATGGTGGCGACCAGGTCCTCGGCGCGGGCCGCGGCGGCCTGGCGGGCCGGTCCGTCGGCGCCGTCGGGGCTGCCGAGGAGCTCCTCGGCGCGGGTGCGGACCTTGTTGGTGAGGCGGTCGAGTTCGGTCGCGGCGGCGGCCTCGTCGCCCTCGGCGCGGGCCTGCTCGGCGCGCAGGTCGGCGCCGACGCCGACCTTCTCGTACAGCTGGGAGGCGGCGCGGTAGGCCTCGCGCAGGGCGGGCAGGGCGGCGGGCGCGGCATCGGCGGGCTCGTCGGTCTGCTCGGCCGCGGGGATCTCGGCGCGCTCGGCGCGCAGGGTCCGGGCGGTGCGCCGGGCGTCGTCGGCGGCGCGCTGGGCGGCGCGGCGGTCCTCGTCGCAGGTGCGGGCGCGCTCGGCGCAGACGGCCTGGCGGCGGTCGCACTCGGCGGCGTCCTCGGCGAGTTCGCGCTGGCGGCGGGCCCAGGTCGGGCGTTCGCGCAGCCGGAAGGCCAGGCCGGAGAGGGCGTCGGCGCGGCGCCGGGCGCGCTGGGCGCTCTCCCTGTGCTCCTCGTGGGCGGCGGCGGCGACGGCGTGGTCGGTCTCGGCCTCGTCGTGGTCGGTGCGCAGGGTGGCGAGGGCGGCGGCGGCCTGCTCGGCGTGCTCACGGGCGGCCCCGGCGGCGGCGGCGAGCTCGGCGAGGGTGCCGGGCGGGCAGGAGGCGTGCCAGGAGGCGAGGCGGGCGGCGAGGGCCCGGTCGGCGCCGAGGCGGGCGGCGAGTTCGCGGATGTGCTCCTCGCGGGCGCCGGCCCGGGCGCGCAGCTCGCGGCGCTCGCCGTCCGCGGCGGACTCGTCGTGCATGGCCGGGTTCGGCGGCACCAGGAAGAAGGCGGGCTGGTCGGTGATCGGGGCGATCAGCGAGGCCGCGGCGCCGACCGCGACGGTGGAGCGGGGCAGCAGGGCGGCGGCCTGCAGGGCCTCGCGGGCGCGCTCCAGCGAGCTCGGGTCGGTGACCACGACGCCGTCGACGAGTTCGGGCCGGGCGGCGAGGATCGCCTCGTGGTCGGCCGGGTCGACGGACTGGGCGAGGTAGCGCCAGCCGGGCAGGGCGGGGATGCCGTGCTCGGCGAGGTACTCGACGGTGGCCAGGACGTCCGGGCCGGGCGGCAGCAGGCCGCCGTCACCGAGGGCGGCGAGGATGCGGGAGTCGTCGGCGGCGGCGGTGCGCAGGTCGAACAGGGTGCGCTCGGCGGTGGCGATGGACTCGTCGAGGAGTTCGCGCAGGTACTCGGCGTTGCGGTCCAGGACGTCGGGGGTGAGGAAGCCGGCGTCCTCCTCGACGCCCGCGCCGTCCTCGTTCCACTCGGTGGGGGCGGGGGTCAGGGAGAGCAGGTCGGCGAGGCGCTGCTCGGTGGCGAGCAGGGCGGCGGTGCGCCGTTCGGCGGCGAGCGCCCGGTCGGCGGCCCGGCGGGCGTCCCCGGCGCGTTCGGCGGCGAGCTCGGCGCGGCCGGTGGCGGCGGCGGCCTCGCGCAGCCGGGTGGCGCCGGCCTCGGCGGCGGCGCGGGCCTGGGCGAGCGCGGCGCAGGCGGCCTTCTCGACGTCGGCGGCGTGCAGGGCGGCGCGGGCCGGATCGACGTCGCCGTCGGCGTCGATGAAGCCGGCCTCGACGGCGGCGGCGGTCTCCTGTTCGACCTCCGCGAGGCGCTGGCGCAGGTGCTCGGCCTCGCTGCGGGCCTTCTGGGCCGCGGTGGCGGCCTCGGTGGCGTCGGACTGGGCCTTGGCGCCGTCCTCCTGGAGCTCCCCGGCGCGCTGTTCCTCAGTGTCGGCGCGGCCTTCGGCGGCCGCGGCGGCGGCCTCCAGGGCGCGGGCCAGGGCGGTGGCGGCGCGGGCGCGGGCGGCGAGCGCGGGGGCGGCGTCGAGTTCGGCCTCGCGGATGGCGACGGCGACCCGGGCGACCCGGTCGGCCGCGGCGCGCTGGCGCAGCACGGCCTCGGCGGCCTGCCAGGCGGAGTGCAGGGTGCGGGCCTCGATGAGTTCGCGGCGCAGCGCGGCGGCCTCGGTGGTGGCCGCGGTGAGGCCCAGGGTGGCGTGCCGGTGGGTGAGTTCGGCGGTGATCAGGGTGTGCCGGGTGCGGTCGGCCTCGGCGGCGGTGACGGCGCCCGCGGCGGCGGCGACCTCGATGGCGAGGTCCTGGGCGCGGTCGCGTTCGGCGGCGGCGCGGGAGGTGAGCGCGTGGGCGAGGCGGCGGGTGCGGCGCTCGGCGGTGCGGTGCGCCTCCCGGACGGTCTCGCGGGCGCCGGTGGCCTCGACGATGCGTTCCAGGAGGTCCAGCGAGCCGGCGGTGAAGTCGCGTTCGGCGGTGAGTTCGGCGCGGCGGCCGAGCTTGGCGGCGAAGCCGTGGACGAGGTCGGCGAGGCCGTCGGTGTCGCGGGTGTCGGTGACGGCGCGCAGCAGCAGGTCGGTGAAGTCGCTGTCGTGCTTGACCGCGAAGAGGCCGGCGGCCTCGCCCTCGTCGGCGTTCATCTCGCGCTGGTAGCGGAAGAGTTCGGGGTCGAGGCCGAGCTCGCCGAGGTGTTCCGTCCAGCGGTCGTGGCCGTCCTCGAAGACCAGGTCGAGGTGGGGGTGGGCCTTGCCGGCCTCGGTGAGGGCGTCGCGGAAGCCCTTCATGGTGCGGCGGCGGCCGCGGACCTTCTGGTCACCGGCCAGGCTGACCCGTTCGGCGACCGGCAGCGAGTCCAGGGTGAGGCCCGGGCCGGGGCGGAAGGAGTACCAGGTCTCGGCGAACTTGCGCGGGTCGGAGGAGACCTGGCGGCCGCGCCACTCGCTGACCTTGCCGACCACGATCAACTCGCCGGTGACGGTGTGCTGCCACTCCAGGGCGACGTGGCCGCAGTCGTCGGCGAGCAGGAACTTGCGCAGCACGCCGGAGCTGGCGCCGCCGAGGGTGTTGCGGTGGCCGGGGAGCATGACCGAGAAGATCAGCTTGAGCAGGACGGACTTGCCGCCGCCGTTCTCCAGGAAGAGCACGCCGGCCGGGGCGGGGCGGCGGACCGGGCCGTCGGTGTCCTCGCCGAAGAGGCCGATCTGCTGGGGGGCCGGGTCGGCGACGGGCTCGCCGACGCCGCGCAGGTCGAGCACCGTGTCGGCGTATCGGGCGCCGGCCGGTCCGATCGAGTAGAGGCGGACCCGGTTGAGCTCGTACATGTGCGGCGGTTCTCCGTGAGGGTGGTGGGAGGGGGCGTCAGAGCGAGTGGAACGGCAGGCCGGCGTCGGCGACCAGCTCGTCGCCGGTGTCCGGGGGCAGCAGGCTGGCGGTGCCGTCGGAGACGGGGACGACGCCGAGGTCGAGCAGTTCGGCCATCGCCGCGCTGCCGGCCAGGTCGCGGACCTGGAGCTGGTAGCGGGCGGTGGTGCGGTAGGTGCCGCCGGCGTCGTCGGCGACCTTCTGCAGGAAGCCGGAGTCGACCAGGAACATCACGGCCTTGGCGACGATGCCGGTGGTCGAGCCGGAGAGCCGGCGGGCGTCCTTGGTGGCGCCGGTGGCGGTGCGCCGGGCCCACACCCGCCAGGCGGCCTCCAGGCCGGGGGCGTCGGACTGCGGGTCGGTGTTGGCGCCCTCCGCGTCGGCCTGCTCCTCGAGGCGGCGGCAGGCCTGGCGGACGAAGGCGTCGACGCCGTTGACGGTGATCCGGCCGAGGTAGCCGTCGTCGGCGAGGTCCTCGGGGCGGGGGAAGGCCATCGCGGCGACGGCGAGGTGGGCCAGGCCGTGCAGGAACCGGTCGGTGGACTCGGAGGCGGCGCGGCGCGAGTAGTCGCCCATCCGGACGGCGAACAGCGAGTCCTCGGCGGCGGCGACGGCCATGCCGGCGCGCGGCGAGACCTCCAGGACGACCAGGCCCATGCCGGTCGCGACGGCGTCGGCGAGCCGGGCGAACGGCGGGTCCTCGCGGTGGCGGCGGACGAGTTCGGCGTACTCGGCGTCGCGGGCGGGGAGCAGCTTGGCCTGCAGGCCGAAGGAGACCAGCCGGGCGGCGTCGGCGACGTCGGCGGGGGTGATCGGCGTGGGGGCCGCGGGTTCGGTCTCGGCCGCCCAGGACGTGTCGTGGTGGGTCGTCACGGGCGGTGCTCCTCGCGGGTGGTGCGTCGGGTACGGGCGGTGCATCGGGTTCGGGTGGTGCGTCGGGTTCCGGGACGGGGGGCCGTCGCCGGGGCGGTCCGGGGCGCGGGCGGCGGGGCCTGGGCGGTCGACGGGGGCCGGCCGCTCAGCCGGCGTCCTTGCGGTCGGCGGCCATGCCGGCCGCGTCCAGCAGTGCGCTGCCGACGATCAGGTCGGCGCCGCCGAACTCCTCGTCCTGCAGCGGGGTGCCGTCGTCCACGGCGAACAGCAGCCGCTCCTCGCCCTGGCGGTAGGCGGTGCCGACCGGTGGGCTGGCGGCGTGGACGGCGAGCAGGGCGACCAGGTAGGGCAGCTCGCGGTCCTGTTCGCGGGCCTCGGCGAGCAGGCCGGAGAGCCGGCGCGGGGCGTCGGCGGGCAGGTCCAGCAGGACCAGGGCCGCCTCCAGCTGGGCTTCGGAGAAGCGGCTGTCGTCCGGGGTGGCGACGAGGTCCGGGTCGGGCAGTTCGGCGCCGAGGTGCTCGCGCTCGACCGGCGGGGTGAGCAGCAGGTCGACCAGGTCGGCGACCCGGACGGAGGCGGGGGTGCGCAGGCCGGTGCCGCGGGCGAAGAAGGCGTCGGTGGGGCGGACGGCCTGTTCGAGCGGCAGCCGCAGCACGGGGGCGAGCAGCTGGCCGTAGAGGTCGATGCCGCTGCGGGCGCCCGGGGTGGCGAAGGCCTGCCGGTCCTGTTCGGCGCGGAACAGCGGGCCGGCCTCCAGCAGCCGGGTCTGCAGCTGGGTGTGGCGGCGGATGCAGTCCTTGACGATGTCGACGAGCTCGGCGGCGCGGCGCTTGTGCTCCGGCTCCTCGGCCTCGTCGCGGGCCTTGCGGATGTTGGTGAGAATCGCGTTCTCGTGCCGGTAGCGGTCGGCGATGTGGTCCAGCGCCTCGTCGATGAGGTCGGGGACGGCGCGCATCCAGTCGACGGCGCGGACGTTGCGGCGGGTGGCGTCGAGGGCGCGGCGCAGCGTCTCGGCGTACTGGACGGTGCGGTAGCGGGCCTGCTCGGCGGCGAGCTGGGCGTCGGCCAGCCGGCCGCGGCGGATCAGCACCTCCAGCTTGACCTCGGCGGCGATCTGGGCCGAGGTGACGTCGGTGTCGAGCGCGCCGACGAGGACGTTCACCGCCTCGTCGGTGGTGCGCAGGTAGACGCCGCCGTCGGGGCCGGGCACCTCCTCGATCAGCTTGAAGTCGTAGTCGCGCCGGACGTACTCGCCGTCCGCCCCGAAGGTGCCGTAGACGGCGCGGAAGCCGCGGTCCACGCTGCCGACGTTGATCAGCGACTCCAGCACCCAGCGGGCGACCCGCTCGTGCTCGGTGCCGGGCCGGCCGACGGCCTGGGCGGCGACCCTGGGCAGCAGCCGGGCGAGCACTATGTCGCGGTCGGCGCCGGTGTCGAAGTCCATGTGCAGGGTGACCAGGTCGATCGCGGCGAGGCCGACCTCGGCCATCGCGTAGCCGCCGTACTCGCCGGCCAGGTTGACCTTGCGGTTGTCCAGGTCGTGCAGCGGGGCGGTGCAGGCCAGCGCCTTGAGCCGGCGGGCCAGGCCCTCGTCGGCGGCGGGGCCGGGCGCGGGCCGGGCGGCGGCGGGCCCGGCGGGCGGCCGGGTGCCGTGCTCGGTGGGCGGGTCAGCGATGGCGGTCACGGTGGACAAGATTAGAGGTTCGCACCGACATCGACCGAAACGAGCCTTGCGGGCGGGCGCAGCGGCAGGCCACGGGTGGCGCGCAGAGCCAATTCGGAACGGGATTTCGCCATTCTCGAACCGGCATTCGAGAAAACCGTGAGGGCGGCGCGGTAGTTCGGTGATGATCGACCTATGATCACCCGACTGGCAAAAGTGGGCCTCGCCGCCGCGCTGTCCGTGACCACCCTCGCCGCCGGCGCCGCCGGTGCCACCGCCGCCCCGGCCGCCGTCCGCTCGGCCTCGGCCCAGCACGTCACCGTGTCGCAGGCGGGCAACTACCCGATCTTCGCGCACGACAGCACCAACTTCTCCGTCACCTGGACCTCGGCCGGCACCGCCGACCTCACCGGTCCCACCCACCTCACCGTCGACCTGCCGCCCGGCGTCACCACCAGCGGCGCGGCCTTCTACAACACCCCGTACGACTACACCTTCACCGAGACCGTCTCGCCCGACGGCCGGCACCTGGAGGCCGTCTTCACCGGCACCCGCAAGCCGGGCGTCAGCAACTTCATGAAGGTCTACGTCGCCACCAACGGGACGGCGCCGGCCACCGGCCCGATCACCGTGACGGTCGGCAACCCCAACGACACCGACCCGACCGGCCACGTGTCGACCTACCTGCTCGGCACCGGCCCGCAGCCGCCGACCACCCAGGCCGCCCCCGCCGTCACCGGCCTCGGCACCACCACCGGTCCGGGCGCGGGCGGCACCGCCGTCACCGTCAACGGCAGCAACCTGGCGCACGGCATGGTGCTGGTCGGCGGCGTCCCGGCGGCCGGCGGCTGCACCGACACCGCGTGCACGGTGACCACCCCGGGCGGCTCCGGCAGCGTGCCCGTCTCGGTGGTCACGCCCGGCGGCACGGCCACCGCGCCGGTCACCTTCGACTACACGGGCGCCCCGCCCCCGCCGCCGGCCGCCCCGGCGGTCACCAACCTGACCACCACCAGCGGCCCGGCCGCCGGCGGCACCCTGGTCTACCTCCAGGGGAGCAACCTGACCTACGGGACGGTCGCGTTCGGCGGGGTGCCGGCCGCGCACGTCTCCTGCGGACCGTCCTTCTGCTCGGCCACCGCGCCGGCTGCGGCGGGGCCCGGTCCGGTGGGCGTCACGGTGACCACGGCGGGCGGCACCAGCGCCCCGGTGACCTACACGTACACCGCGTAGCCGCGGCGACCGCCTCCCCCGGTGCCCGGGCGCTTCGGTGTCCGGGCACCGTCGCGTCCGGGGCCGGCCGGTCGGCGGTCGGCAGCCGTCGGCGGTCAGCAGCCGGTCGGGGGTGGGCAGCCGGTCGGGGCTGGGCGCCCTGCGGCGGGCCCGCGGTCCGGGTCGGCGGGACGCCGGGACCCTTCCGCGGGGCGCGGGGCCGAGTTGAACGCGTTCAAATCGAAGGTCTAGAGTCGGTTCCGCACAGTCGGGACACGGCCCCGTCTGCCCTTCGACCTGGAGGTTCGCACCATGGAGAGCGAGCGGGACCACGGCACGGACCGCGCGACGGGCACCGCGCCGGGCACCGAGACCGCGGCGGCACTGCGGCGGGTCCGGCGGTGGCTCCGGACCTTCGTGGTCTGCCTGGTGCTGAGCGGCCTGACGGCCTTCCCCCTGGTGGCCGAGACCCGCTGGCTGGCCGACCTCGCGAGCGGACCGGCCGCCCCGCTGGTCGAGCGCGTGCCCGGCGCACTGGACTGGATCGAGCGGGTCCGCACGGGAGTGGCCGAGACCGACGCCCGCTACCCCTTCCTCGCCTACGGCACGGACTGGCTGGCCTTCGCCCACCTGGTCATCGCCGCCGCCTTCTGGGGCCCGATCAAGGACCCGGTCCGCAACGTCTGGGTGATCCGCTGGGCGGTGCTCGCCTGCGGCGCCGTCATCCCGCTGGCCCTGGTCTGCGGCCCGATCCGGGGCATCCCGCTCGCCTGGCGATTCATCGACATGTCGTTCGGGGTCATCGGTGTCATCCCCCTGCTGATCGTGCTGCGGGCCCTGCGCCCGCTGGAACGTTCCTTCCGGGGACCGGTGGCCGCGGGCTGAGTCGGAGCCGTCCCGGGGCGTGCGCGGCGGGCCCGCACGCCGGGGCGCCCGCCGGGGGCCCGGGTCACGGGCAACGGCCTTCATCCGCAGGCCCTACCATCTGGCTCAACAGCTGCTGGGAGGCGGACGGGCGTGGCCGATGCGGTGATCGATCTCAATGCGGACCTCGGTGAGGGGTTCGGACGCTGGACGCTGACCGACGACGAGGCGCTGCTGTCCGTGGTGACCAGCGCCAACGTCGCCTGCGGCTTCCACGCGGGGGATCCGTCCACGATGCGCCGGGTCTGCGCGCTGGCCGCCGAACGCGGCGTCCGGATCGGCGCCCAGGTCTCCTACCGCGACCTGGCCGGCTTCGGCCGGCGCGCCATGGACGTCCCACCGGAGGAGCTGGCCGACGAGATCGCGTACCAGATCGGCGCCCTCCAGGTCTTCGCCCGGGCCGCCGGCTCCCGGGTCTCCTACGTCAAACCGCACGGCGCCCTCTACAACCGCGTGGTCGCCGATTCGGAACAGGCCGAGGCCGTCGTCGCCGGCGTGCTACGGGCCGGGGCCGTCTGCGACGGGCCGCTGCCGGTGCTCGGCCTGCCCGGCTCGCGGCTGCTCGCCGTCGCCGAGGGCGTCGGACTGCCCGTGGTCACCGAGGCCTTCGCCGACCGGGCGTACACCTGGGCCGGCACCCTCGTCCCGCGCCGCGAGCCCGACGCCGTCGTGCACGACCCCGAAGCGGTGATCACCCGCGCCGTCGGCATCGCCCGGGACGCCTCGGTCGAGGCCGTCGGCGGCGAACGGATCTCCGTGGAGGCCCGCTCCCTGTGCGTGCACGGGGACACCCCCGGCGCCGCACAGCTCGCCTGGCGGATCCGCGGCGCGCTGGCCTCCGCCGGGGTCCGGGTGGAGGCGTTCACGTGACGGCGCCCGCCACGGTGCGCCGGGTCGGCGAGCGGTCCCTGCTGGTCGAGCTCGCCGACGAGGCCGCGGTCGCCGCGCTGTACGGCTGGCTGCGCGAACGGCAGGCCGGCGAGGCCCCCGGCGCACTCGACGCGGTGGAGGAGATCGTGCCCGCCGCCCGCACCGTACTGCTGGACGGCGTGGCCGACATCGACGCGGTGACCGCCCTGCTGCGCACCGCCCGGCCGACGGCCGCGGCCGCGACGAGCGGCCCGCCGGTGGAGGTCCCGACCGTGTACGACGGCGCCGACCTCGCCGAGGTCGCCACCCTGTGGGGGGTGTCCGAGGAAGCGGCCGTCCGGATCCACACCTCGCCCGCGTACGTGGTCGCCTTCTGCGGCTTCGCCCCCGGCTTCGGCTACCTCACCGGCCTGCCGCCGCGGTACGGGGTGCCCCGCCGGGCCACCCCGCGCAGCGCCGTCCCGGCCGGGTCGGTCGCCCTGGCCGGCCCGTACACCGGCGTCTACCCGCGATCCTCCCCCGGCGGGTGGCAGCTGCTCGGGCGGACGGCGCTGACGCTCTGGGACACCGGGCGCGAACCGGCGGCGCTGCTGGCCCCGGGCGTACGGGTGCGGTTCACCGCGGTACGGGCGTAGGGAGGGAGCGGGGACGTGACACGGGCACCGGCGACGGATCCGGCGAACGGGCTCCTGGTGGTGCGGCCCGGGCCGCTGACCACCGTGCAGGACCTCGGGCGGCGCGGTGTCGCCCACCTCGGGGTGCCCCGGGCCGGGGCGCTGGACGAGCCTGCGCTGCGGGCCGCGAACCGGCTGGTCGGCAACGGCCCGGAGGCCGCCGGCCTGGAGACCACGCTCGGTGGGGTCGCGCTGCGCGCCCTCGGGCCGGTGGTCGTCGCCGTCACCGGCGCCCCCTCCCCGGTGCGCGTCGACGGGCGGGCCGCCGCGTGGGGCGCCCCGGTCGCGGTGCCGGCCGGCGCCCTCGTCGAGGTCGGCCCGGCGACCGCCGGCGTGCGCGGATACCTGGCGGTGGCGGGCGGGGTCGCCGTCCCGGCGGTCCTCGGCAGCCGCTCGGCGGACCTGCTCTCCGGGCTCGGCCCGGCCCCGCTGGCCGCCGGGGACCGGCTGCCCGTCGGCCCTCCCCCGACCCCCGGCGCCCGGCCGGACCTGGTGCCGCTGCCCGCTCCCCCGGCCGAACTGGTGCTGCGTCTGCGACTCGGCCCGCGCGCCGACTGGTTCGCACCGGCGGCCGTCACCCGGCTGGGCTGCGACGGGTACCGCGTCGCGGCCGCCAGCAACCGGATCGGCCTGCGCACCGAGGGCCCGGCCGTCGCCCGCGTCCGGACCGGCGAACTCCCCAGCGAGGGAATGGTGCTGGGCGCCGTGCAGATCCCGCCGGACGGACAGCCGGTGGTCTTCCTGGCCGACCACCCGACCACCGGCGGCTACCCCGTGATCGGGGTCGTCCCGACCGCCGACCTGGCCGCCGCCGCCCAGGCGCGGCCCGGCACGCCGCTGCGCTTCGCACCACTGCGGGAGCGGTGACGCGGGAGCAGTGACGCGGGAGCAGTGACGCGGGGAGGCTGAGGCAGGAGCGGTGAGGCTGGCGCCGAGACGGGGCACTGCCGCAACGGACGGGGGTCCGGTCAGCGCCCCGACAGCAGCTCCGCGAGGACCCGCTGCGCCGGGTCCAATGCCGCCTCGCCCTGCTCGGCCGCCCACACCGCGTTCTGCAGCACCCGCCCTAGCGTCCAGGCCGCGGCCGCCTGCCGGTCGGACGCCAGCGCCTCGGTCAGGAGGTCGAACCGCCGCCGCAGGGCCCGCCGGACATCGCCGGTGGCGACCACGTCGTCCCAGCGGTTGCGCAGCGCCGGGAGCAGCTCGAAGCCGGGGTGTCCGGCGAGCGGCTTGGGGTCGATGGCCAGCCAGTCGCCGCGGTCCGCGCCGTCGAGCGGCGCGAGCACGTTGCCGTAGTGCAGGTCCCAGTGCAGCAGGCGGTCGCCGGGTTCGGCGCGGACCTCGCGCAGGGCGGCGGCGCAGCCGGCGAGCAGCCCCCGTTCGACCGGGTCGGCGAGGGCGGCGACCGCGGCCGGGGCCCGGGCGAGCACGTCGTCCGCGACCTCGGCCAGCGTGCGCAGACCCGACGGAGCCTGACGCTGCGTCAGTTCCCGCAGCAGCTCGGCGAGCGCGCGCAGCGCCGCGCGTTCGTCCGGCACGTCGAGCAACGACCGCCCCGCGTCGAGCCGTTCCAGCAGCATCGCCCCGGAGTCCTCCGCGTGGCCGAGGAGCCGGACGGCGCCGCACCCCGCCCAGGTGCGGAGGGCGAGCGGCTCGCCGGCCGTCTCCTCGTCCACCGGCTGGAGCTTGAGCGCCGCGGGGCTGCCGTCGGCCCGCAGCACCGGCAGGACCAGCCCGACCGCGCCGTGTGCCGCCGGGCCGTCCGGGCGCAGCTCCCAGCGGTCCAGCAGGCCGTCCGCGAGGGCCGGGAGTCCGGCGGCCCAGGCCCGCCCGGCCGGCCCGAGGAACCGGTCTAGCGAGGCGGCCAGCGCGGGCGGGGCCTCGATTCCCGTCATCGGTCTCGTCACGCCTTCACGCTACGAGCCCTGAGCCGGGGCCGAGTCCGGGCCCTCAGCGGGGGCCGGGGCCGGCGGCGGGGTCGAGCCCGAGCGCCACCGCGGCCTCGTCGGCGAAGGCCTCCGGGTTGTCGAGCATGATGTTGTGCCCGCAGTCCGGAACGGCCACCACGCGGACACCGGCCGCCCGGAGCCCGTCGGCGTCGCGCGGCTCCCCGTCGGCCTGCGGGTGGAGGTAGGTGCGCGGGAGGTCGAGGCCGACCAGGAGTTCGCGCATCGTGGGGGTGGTCGCCCGGGCCAGGTGGACGGCGCTGCGGTGGAGCGCCTCGGGCCCGGCCAGGCGCATCGTCGACCACCAGGACGGGCCGACCCGCTCGGCGACCAGTTCCCGGCCGCCGGCCAGGAACTGTTCCTCGGTGAAGCCCGCGATCCCGCTGCCGCCGGGCCGCGGGCCGGGGGCGGCGGGGTCCAGGTTGGCGTCGACCAGGAGGAGCCGCGAGACCAGCCGCGGGTGCCGGTGGGCGAGGACCACGGCGACCGCGCCGCCCATGCTGTGGCCGACCACCTCCACACCGGTGAGCCCCTCCGCGGCCAGCGCGGCCGCGACGGCGTCCGCGTGCTGCTCCAGGGTGTAGCCGAAGTCGGCGGGACGGTCGCTGATGCCGAAGCCGAGCAGGTCGAGCAGGAGGGAGCGGCGACCGGCGAGCACCGGGTGGGCCGCCGCGGCCGCGAAGTAGACGGGCGAGCTGGCGCCCAGGCCGTGCAGGTAGAGCCGGGCGGGTTCGGCTCCCGGCAGTTCGACCCAGCGGATCAGGTCGCCGTTCGGGGTGACGGGGGCGTGGCGCAGCACGGGACTCCTCCTTCGACGCGGGACGTCGTTCGACTCGGAACAGCTCCGACGCCGGACGTCGCTCGACGCGGGACGTCGTTCGACTCGGACCATCGAGACCATACCTCGACAACGAGGTACCCTGGAAGCGATATACCGATGCCCCGAGGGACGGGTCTGAGAGAGTGGCCCCATGCTGAAGCTCGCGATCCTCGGATTCCTCTACGACCGCCCGCTGCACGGCTACCAGCTGCGCCGCCACCTCGCCGCGCTCACCGGACACGTCCGCCCGATCAGCGACGGCACGCTCTACCCGGCGATCAAGCGCCTGGAGTCCGACGGCCTGCTGGTCCGCGTCACCGAGCCCGGCAGCGCCGCCGCCCCGCGGCACACCCTCCACCTCACCGAGGAGGGCCGCGGCGCCCTGCTGGCACGGCTGCGCGAACCCGAGGCGCTGGACATCAGCGACGAGAACCGCTGGTTCACCCTGCTCGCCTTCCTGCGCCACCTCGACGACCCCGCCGCCCAGGCCGCGGTGCTCCACCGACGGCTGGCCTTCCTCACCGAGCCGGCCAGCTTCTTCTACGACGGGGACCGCCCGGTCGGCGCCGAGGAGTTCACCGACCCGTTCCGGCGCGGGCTGCTGCTGATCGCCCGCGCCACCAGCGAGGCCGAACTCGCCTGGCTGCGCGCCACCCTGGCCGAACTCGAGGGTGCACTGACGGACTGACCGAAACCCGCCCCGGCCGGTCGCCCTCCCCTTCCCCCGCCACGCCGCGCGTGCTCCGATGGCCCGATGGGCAACGGCACGGAGAGCGGCGACGGCAGGAATCCGGACGACGACGAGCGGACGAGCGACGTCGGACAGACCGGCCACGACGGACGGACGGGCCACGACGGGCAGGCGCGCGGTGTCGGCACGCAGGCGGGCGACGCGCGGCGCCCGGGGTACGACGGCACCGGCCCCGGCGCGATCACCCCGGACGGCTGCGCGGTCGAGATGTGGTCACTGCTGCCCGTCCGCGACGAGCCCGACGTGATCGGGGCCGCGGTGCCGGCCGGCGCCACCCTCCTCGAACTGGGCTGCGGCGTCGGCCGGGTGACGCACCCGCTGGCCGACCGGGGTTTCGCCGTGACCGCGGTCGACGAGTCCGCCGAGATGCTGGCGCGGGTGCGCCCGGACGTGCGCACCGTGCGCAGCCCGATCGAGCGGCTGGACCTCGGCGAGCGCTTCGACGTGGTGCTGCTCGGCTCCTTCCTGGTGCACGCGGGCGACCCTGCGGTCCGCCAGGGGCTGTTGGAGACCTGCCGCCGCCACGTCGCCGAGGACGGCTGCGTGCTGGTGCAGCGCGAGGGCGAGGACTGGCACCGCACCGTGCCGCGGGAGCGCCGGCTGGGGGACGGGTGGGGCCGGATCCTCTCCGCCACCCCCGTCGGGGACGGCGTCAACTCCGTGCTCGCCGAGTACGAGTTCCCGGGCGGCCGCTGGACGCAGACCTTCCTGGCCCGTCCGCTCAGCACGGCGGCGTTCGAACAGGCCTTGGCGGAGGCCGGCCTGACGGTCGAGCGCTACCTGACCGCGGACCGCACCTGGGTCCTCGCCAGGCCGTCCACCGAGCCTCCGGAGGGTCCGCCGAACAGGTGAACGGCAAGTCGTCACTTTGACCCCGTACCATCGGCCGCGCGCCGGGCCCGCGCGCGACCCGAGGGACGGGCGGGCACGGTCGTCCGCATGCCGGGGGCGAGCGCCGCGGCATGCCCGTACGCCCGTACCGACCTGCGAGGACCCCACATGTACGACGACCCACGGATACCCCGGACGGGTGTCCGGTGATCGACTGGTTCCACGGGGCCGTGCTCGGCCTGATCCAGGGGCTGACCGAGTTCCTGCCCGTCTCCTCCAGCGCCCACCTGCGGGTCTTCTCCGCCCTCCTGGGCTGGGACGACCCGGGCGCGGCCTTCACCGCCGTGACCCAACTCGGCACCGAGACCGCGGTGCTGATCTACTTCCGCCGGGACATCGCCGCCATCGTGCGGACCTGGACGCTGTCACTGTTCCGCCCGGCGCTGCGCTCCGAGCCGGACGCCCGGATGGGCTGGTTCGTGATCATCGGCACCCTGCCGATCGGGATCCTCGGCAAGCTGTTCCAGGACACCATCGAGACCCACCTGCGCGACCTGCGGATCATCGGCACCACGCTGATCGTGTTCGGCGTGATCCTGGCCCTCGCCGACCGCACCCGCGCGATCCGGCACGCCCGGCCGATCACCGAGCTGACCCTGCCGCACGCGGGCGTCTACGGCCTGGCCCAGGCGCTCGCGCTGATCCCCGGGGTGTCCCGCTCCGGCGGCACGATCAGCGCGGGCCTGCTGCTCGGCTACAGCCGGGAAGCGGCGGCCCGCTACTCCTTCCTGCTGGCGATCCCGGCGGTGCTGGCCTCGGGGGCGCTGGAGCTGTTCAAGATCGGCGAGGGGCCGGCCCCGGCCTGGGGGCCGACCGTCCTGGCCACCCTGATCGCGTTCGCGGTCGGCTACGCGGCGATCGCCTGGTTCCTCAAGTACATCTCGCACCACAGCTTCCTGCCGTTCGTGGTCTACCGGGTGCTGCTCGGCGTCCTGATCATCGGACTGGTGGCCGGCGGCGTCCTGGCCCCGGACGCGGGCGTGGTGAAGTAGAACGGCGTTTCAGAAAAACACCCGGGAGCGACCCGCGGGCGACCGAACGGGAACGGCTGCGGAGGCCCGGGCGCGGCGGAGGGGGGCCACCGGCACCCGGCACCCGCACCCGCACCCGCACCCGCACCCGCACCCGCACCCGCACCCGGGAACGACCGTGGGCCGGACACCGTTTCGAGGTGTCCGGCCCACGGCCCGTCGGACCGGGTGGCTAACCGGCGGTCAGCCGGCCGCGGACGGCGGCGTGGACCTCGGCCTCCTCGGCCGGGTCGGCGGCGAGCCGGCGCAGGCGCTCCAGCACGCGCGCGTCGCCCGTGGTGGCGACGTGGCGCGCGGCGAGCTCGCGGGTGGACTCCTCGCAGTCCCAGAGGCACTCGACGGCGGGGCCCTCCGGGAAGTGCACGTCGGTCGCGGCGAGCGCCCGGGCGGCGCGACCGCGCAGCTCCGAGGAGGCGGCCTCGCCGTAGATGTGGCGCAGGACGGGCACGGCGTCGGCGGCGGCCAGCCGCCCCGCACCGTCGACCAGCGACCCGAGCCCGGTACCGCTGACCCCGCGCACCGAGATCCAGCGGCGCAGCCCGTCGACGACCAGCGGCGCGTCGGCCGGCTCCCCGGCGTCGGCGAGCAGCTTGACGGCGGCCTCGCCGAGCGCGCTGTCGGCGCCGCCGGTGGCCGGGTCGGCCCAGCGGCGGGCCTGCGCCAGCACCTCGGGGCCGCGCATCCGGCCGAGCAGTTCCAGGGCGGCGCGCACGACCCGGTCGTCCACGTCGGCGGCGGCGGCCTCGATCAGCTCGACGGCGGCCGAGTCCCGCTGGTCGACGAGGTAGCGCAGGGCCGCCCGGCGGGCGCCGGGCAGGCCGTCGCGGGCGGTCTCCAGCAGGAGGGGGCGGTCCTCGGGCCGGACGACGGCGGTCAGGCAGCGGGCGGCCGCGGCGGCGCGGCGGTCCACGGCGTCGGGGGCGGACGGGTCGGCGGCGGGCTCGGGCCGGCCCTCGGGGCGGCCGAGGAAGGCGCCGGCGCCGAGGCCGCCGAGGTCGCCCTGGTCGGCCCAGGCCAGCACGTCGGCGGTCGACCAGCCCGGGGTCACGCCGCCGCGGTTGAGCTGGCGCTGCCAGAGGTCGAAGGGGGACTGCTCGCTGGCCGCGGCCACTCTCGGGTGGTAGGCCGCCCACAGCCGCCAGGGCCGGGGCTCGTACGCGTTGCGGATGAACTCGCGCAGCTCGGCGTCGCCCTCGGGGCCCGGCGCGAAGTGGTCCAGCACCGCGGTGCCGAGCAGCAGCAGGCCGCGGTCGTCGTCGCGCAGCGCGAGCTCGTCGAGGGCCCAGGACCAGTTCGCGCCGGTGGCGGCGTACTCGCGCAGCATCAGCAGCGCGTCGCGCCGGCCGTACGCGGCGAGGTGGCCCAGGACGGAGAGGGCGAGGCCGGTGCGGCTCTCGTCGTCGGTCACGAGGTCCTCGGCGGAGTGGAGGTGGTCCTCGATGCCGTCGAGGGGCGCCTCCAGCTCCATGTAGAGGCGGGCGTAGTAGAGGGAGCGGCTCTCGACCTGCCAGTCGGCTCGCGGATCCCTGGTGACGCACTCCTCCAGCGCGGCGACGGCCTCGGTACGGTCGGCGGCCAGCGCGTGGAGCTGCCCGTCACCGCGGCCTCGCTGCAGGAGGCCGAGGAGGCTGGCGCTAGGTGCTATCACTGGCTCGAACATGAGGTCAGCATCCGTTGCGGCGGTCGTAGTGGCAACGGGATTTCCGTCGCCGGGGTCTCTGGTCGGTACTGCGGTGGGCGCCCGGGCGCCGGAATCACCGAAGGTTACCGCCTCGGGCCCCCCGCCGCACACAGGGCGACGAAGGCTCCCGCCAGGGTGGCATATGCCAGAGGAATTTTGCCTGCGTTCTGTCCAAATCGCCCGCAAGGGGCGGGCACGCTGTGCGACAGTCTTCTCACCACCCGAGAGCCCGTGCAGAACGGGCCGCACCCGAGCGATGGGCCGGTCATGAACATGCCCTTAGGCGCCGCCCGCCCGCCGGACACCGCCACGGTGGACGGCGCCCCGGCGGGCACGACGGACCGCACCGCCCACGACGGCGGCTCCGGGGACGCGGGCGACGCGGACAGCGGAACGGACGGCAGAGTGGACGGCACGGCACGGGAGCCGTCCGGCCCCGATCTCGGCCAAGAGGACGTTCCCTCCCCCGACGGCCCCGCCCCGGGCGACCCCGCCCCGGACGGTCGCTCCCCCGACGGCCGTTCCCAGGACGGCCGTTCCCGGGACGGTCGCTCCCCCCACGGTCGCGAGCGCGACACGGGCCCGCGCGACGTCGTCGGCTCGGCCGAGTGGGACCTCGTCACCGACCGCGTCCACTGGACCGCCGAGGCGTACCTCCTGCTCGGCTGCGACCCGGGCGACGGACCGCTCAGCCTCGACCGGCTGCCCGACCGCCTCCCCGAGGCCGACCGGCCGCTGCTGCGCCGGATGATGACCGACGCCCTGATCCACGGCCGCACCTCCGCCGGCACCCTGCGGATCCACCGGGGAGGCGGCCGGCCCGCCGACGTCGAGTGCGCGGGCGAGCCCGTCCTCGGCGCGGACGGCACCGTCACCGCCCTGCGCATGCTGCTCCGACCGGCGCGCTGACCCGTCCGGCCGGGCCCGGCCCGTCCTTCCCCGCAGGCCCGTCCTTCCGCGCAGACCCGGCCGGGAGCCCCGACGGCCGCTCCCGCCGGGGGCCCGCCGGGTGCCCCTCCGACGACGGCCTCCTCAGGACGGCTTCGGCCGGTTCTTGGCGTCCGCCGCCCGCAGCTCCCGCCCCAGCTCGGCCCGCAGCTCGTCCACCAGCGGCAGCCCCCGGTAGCGCGCGGTCAGCCGGTACATCTCGCGCAGCCGGTCCCAGGTCCGGTGCGAGGAGTTCTGGCCGATCAGGTTCATCACCATCTTCGCCTGGAAGTCCGCCGCGTCCGGTTCGCCGGTGAGCCAGTGCACCGAGGCGAGGGTGATCCGGTCGAACAGCGCCGAGCGCAGCTGCCCGGTGCCCTCCCGCAGGGCGATCACCCGCTCCGCGTGCCGCTGCGCCTGCGGGGCCGCCGAGGGGTCGTGCTCGGCCAGCGTCCGCAGCACCAGCGCCTGCATGCCGCGCAGTTCGGCCTCGTCGAAGACCTGCATCCAGGACGGCGGCGGCTCCGGAGCGTCCTCGGCGAACAGGTCCTCGGCCTCGCCGAGCAGCCGCCAGGTGTCCTGCGAGTGCCCGATCGAGGCGTGCGCCCACGCCTCGACGGTGTTGAGCATGGCCCGCGTTCTCGGCAGCACCCGGCCGCCGGCCGCCTTGGCCGCCCCCATCAGGTCGATCGCGTCGTCGGCACGGCCCAGGTGGACCATCTGCCGCGCGGCCCGCGAGATCGCCTCGCCGGCCCGCGGCCGGTCGCCGGCCTCCTTGGCCGCCTCCGCCGCGATCATGAAGTACCGCTGCGCGGTGGGCTCCAGGCCGACGTCGTGGGACATCCAGCCCGCGAGCACGGCCAGGTTGGCCGCCACCAGCCACAACCGCTGTTCGACGACCGCGGCGTGCCGGTGCGTCAACAGGCCGCCCACCTCGTTGAGCTGACCGACCACCGCCTTGCGCTGCAGCCCGCCGCCGCGGGCCGCGTCCCAGGCCCGGAAGACCTGCACGGAGTGCTCCAGCGACTCCACCTCGTCGAGCCCGACCGGGCCCGCGTCGTACACGTCCACCACCGGGCGGGCACCGCCGGCGGTGATGACCTGGCGCGGTCCGGGCACCGAGGCCGCGTACGCGACGGCGTCCCCGCCCAGCCAGCCCTTCAGGGAGTCGGCGATGACCGTTCCGGCCGTGAGCGCGGCGCCCGCGCCCACCAATCCACGTCGGTTCAGCATGAGGTCCATTCCCGTGAACTCGGTGAGGACCGCGGCCGTTCGATCCGGCGACCATGGCACTGCTGCGGACGGTGCCGCTCCGGACCTGGTTGGCCGGTGTCGTTCCAGACCGAGGTCCTCAGTGGTGACGACACGGCCGAGCCGCTCCGTGAACACGGCCGCCAGCACCCTCGGGACCGGATCGCGGGGGACCTCCCCCTGCTCGATCCAGCGCCGTACCCTCGACGTGTCGGTGGACAGCTGCTGCTGTCCCATCGCGGCACCCCGACGGTTGACCAGCCGTGCCAGTTCGCCCTTCGACCATCCGGTCAGGACGAACAGGTCGGCGAGTCGGGTGTTGGGTCCCCTGCTCAATGAAGCCCCCAGGATCCTCGGCTGGTTCGAGGCTAGAGGCTCGGGCAAGTGCCAGGCGAGCATTCGCCACCGTTCGCCAGGGCCCGCCAGACTACTAAGCCAGTGCACGGCGGGTGTGTTGTAGGGGTGCGCCACCTCGCCCCAGGGTCGGGCGGCGTCCCACCAGCGTCGGGGCAGTCCCCCGTCCGTGGCACGGGACGCCTCCGGTCCTCACCCGAGGGGGTGGCGCGGCCGGGTGGCGCGGGGGCGCCGGGCACGGCCACGGCAGTCCGACCGACCGCATTCCCCAGGGTGCGGACGGGCGGACCGCCGCAGGAGGGGTCCCCCGACCCCCGCGTCCGTGCCCGGCGCCCGCGCACCACCCACCGCTCCGAGCCAGGGCCGCCGTCACGCCAGGAAGCACGCGGCACCGGCCCTCCCCGCACCGCGGGGCGCACCCGCCGACGGACAGGAAGGGACCACCCTCACCCCATGTACTCCTCAGCGACGACCCCCACGCCGACCGCGACCCGCACCGCGCTGCGCCCCCCCACCGCAGCCGCCGGCCGTCCCGGCCCCAAGCAGGTGCCCCCGTCGAGCCGCCCGGTGGCTCCGCGCGGCACCGAGGGCCGGTCCACGGACGCCCGGGTCCCGGCCGGCCGTACGGCGCTGGGGCTGCGCGGCCCCGAGACCGCCCCGCCCGCCGGCGGCCGGGTCCCGCTCGCCCGGCAGGCCGACGGCCGGGTGCTGCGCCAGCCGCACCGGCCCGGCCAGGTCGGCGGCCCCGAACGGATCGACCCGTCGGCGCTGCAGACCCCGGCGGTACGGGCCGCCCTGGCGAGCGTCGCGCGGATATGTCCCGCGTTCACCCCGCGCCAGGTGCTGCGCGAGGGGAGCCGCCACATCCTGGTGGCGGGCACCATCGGGCGGGCCCCGGTGGTCGCCAAGTGCCTGGCCCCGCAGGCGGTGCGCAGCGGGCACTTCGAGCAGCTGGTGGCCGACTTCCACCACGAGGTCGCGGTCTACCGGGCGTTCGTCCGGCACCGCCCGCCGGTGCGGCTGCCCCGGCTGGTCGCCGCCGACCACGACCGCTGCGTGCTCGTCATGGAGCGCGTCCCCGGCCGCCCGGCGGCCCGGGAGCGCCACCCCGTCAACGCGCCCACCCCGGGCGAGGTGCGGGCGCTGCTGACCGCCGTCCGGACGCTGAACCTGTGGCGGCCGCCGACCGACGTGTTCCAGCCGCGCATGGACTACCAGTTGGAGGTCGCCCGCTACCACTCGGTGGGCCAGCTCACCGACCGGGACGCCGGCGACCTTCGCGGCCTGCTGCACGGCCTCGGCCACACCCCGCTCCAGCTCTGCCACGGCGACGCCCTGCTCAGCAACATGCTGCTGGCGCCGTCCGGCCCGGTGCTGGTCGACTGGGAGCAGGCCGGCTGGTACCTGCCCGGCTACGACCTGGCGGTGCTGTGGAGCGTGCTCTCCGGCGACACCGCCGCCCGCCGCCAGATCAGCCAACTCGCGCAGAGCGGCGGCACGATGGCCCGGGACGCGTTCCTGGTCAACCTGGTGCTGGTGCTGATGCGGGAGATCCGCCTGTACGACGTGCCGGGCGCCGGCGAGGAGCAGCGGATCATGATCCGTCGGCTCTACGACGACGCCGCGCTCGCCCGGCGGGCCGTCCGCGCGGCGGTCGGCACCCGCTGAGGACGGAGTCTCAGGGCCGGCCCCCGCGCTCCAGCGCGGCCCGGCCCGCGGCCTCCAGGACGGCCTCGTCCGGGGCCAGGTGCACCCGGCTGCTGAGCACGTCCCGCAGGTAGCGCTCCAGCGGGTGACGCCGGCTCAGGCCGGGGTTGCCGGTGAGCGCCACCGCCTGCTGGACCGCCGCGGTGGCGGCCCGGGTGGCCAGCAGGTGGGCGGGGCCGGTCCGGGCGACGGCGTCCGGCTCGCCCCGGTCCACCCGGGGCGCCAGGCCCGCCACCAGCTCCTCGGCGCCGATCAGCTGGGCCTCGATCTCGCCGAGGGCGCAGCGGTAGCGCGGCAGGGTGCCGAGCGGCTCGGTCAGGTTGGCCGGAGTCCGCTGGTTGAGGAAGCCGACCAGCCAGGCCTCGGCGGCGCGGGCGACGCCGATCGCCACCGCGGAGAGCGCCAGGTCGTGCCAGGCCCGGGTGAGTTCGGCGGCCCCGGCCTCCTGGGCGTCCGCCCCCGCCGGCCCGTCCGCCTTCGCCGCCGCACCCGACCTCGCGCCCGCCGCACCCGCCCTCGCACCCATCGGCCGCGCCGGACCGAGGCCCAGGGCGAGATCGGCCGGGACCCGGACCCGTTCCAGCACCACGTCGTGGCTGGCGCTGGCCCGCAGACCGAGCTGGTCCCAGGTCGGGTCGATCTCCAGCCCTTCGCTCTCGCCGCGGACCAGGAAGGTCCCGACCCTCGGCTCCGGCTCGTCGGTCCGCGCGGTGACCGCCATCCAGGCCAGCGCCTCGGCACCGGTGCAGTACGTCTTCCGGCCCGTCAAAGACCAGCCGTCGCCGTCCCGTCGGGCCAGCGTCCCCGGCAGCTCGCCGGGCCGGCCGCCCGGCTCCGCGCTCAGCGTGGTGACCAGCGCAGGCCCGCGCCGGGACTCGACGAGCAGCCGCCGGTAGCCCGCGGTCGGCCAGGCCCCGCGGCGGGCCTGCTCGGCGTGCTGGAGCAGCGTGAAGGCCGTCACCACCGCCACCGAGGCGTCCCCGCGCCCGAGTTGGGCGAGCACCCGGACGACGTCGGCGAGCGTGCCGCCCGGCCCGCCGTAGCGCCGGGAGACCGTCAGGGTCAGCAGCCCGGCCTCGTGCACCGCCTCGATGCCCTGGTACGGGAAGGTCGCGTCGCGGTCGTGCTCCTCGGCGCGGGCCGCGAGCAGGTCGACCACCCGGGGCAGGCCGGCGAGGGCGGCGGTGACCGCCGTGCGGTCGGGCGCGGCGTCGGCGGCGGCGGCGCTGCCGGTCGCGGCATCGCCGGTCGCGGTCCGGCTGGATGCGGTCCGGCCGGATGCGGGTTGGCCGGTCGCCGGTGCTTCGGGTGCGGCGTCCGCTGCGGCGCTTCGGCCGGATGCGGGTTGGCCGGAATCCGACCGTCCCGCCGTGCCCCGCAACGGGGCGGAGGGGCGGTCCGCAGGCGAACGGTCGGCGGTGGTGGTCGTCATGGCGGTGGGGCCTCCGGGCGGCAGCGTGGGCTCGGCAGGTGCGGGCGGCACGCCGGACGGGCGCGCGGTACCGGCGGGCGGCCCCGGAGGTCAGGTCGCTGCCCGCCCCCGGATGGGGCACCGACCGCACTCGGCCCGGCACCCGCCGCCACGGGGACGAATCCCCCTCAGCGGCCCGGACACACCGCGCTGGCGGTGCGCCGCAGGTCCAGATAGCTGCGGCGGGTCAGCAGCGGGAGACGGCACGACATGTTCGCGACTGTACGAACCGGTGATCGAAACCGTCAAGCGGCGTCCGGGCCCCGGGCAGGGGTCGGTCAGCCCTGCTGGAACATGTCCGAGGGGAGCGGCTTCAGCAGTTGATACAGGTCGTCCGAAATCGGTCGGTCCCAGGACGCGATGGTGACCTGGACGCCGTCGCTGCGCCCGAACTGCGCGCAGAACACCCGCTCCTCGCTGACCTTGACCTTCTTCACGATCAGCAGGTCGTCCCCGAGCATGACCGGGAAGTCCTCGGCCGAGACGAACTCGACCGGCTCGTCGTTCTCCAGCGCCGCGAGCAGCTGCCGCACCTCGAAGGGCACCTCGTCGCCGGTGTCCCGGGCCGGCGAGCCCTCGGGCAGGTTGCCGATGAACATCGCCGGGCCTCTGCCGCCGAACAGGTCGTAGCGCAGGAAAATCCCCTGGCAGGAGCCGTCCGGGCCGGTCATCATGGCCGCACCGAAGTCACCGGGCCAGTCGCCCGGGTCCATCGCGAGCACGTCGAAGTCCGGGCCGGCGGGCTGTCCGGAGCGACGGCGGAGAAAAGACATGGGAACATCGTACGTGCCCGGCACACCACGCTCGCGAGGTGGGTGGGGCACCGGCGGGAGATCGACGCTCAGAGACCAATGTTGACTCTGAGCAACCGTCCGGGCTACGTTCGGTTCAGCACGACAGCCGTTCTGGGTTTCACCCTCCGGGGGGACGGCATGTCGCAACGCGGCCCTACACGCGTATCCCTCACTGTGCACTTTGTCGTGCCGAACTGCCGAGCACCCAGCTTCGTCGTCGCACACAGCACAGCACACAAGCCAACAGTTCCACGTACCACAAGCCAGATCCGCGGGGCCCCGGCCCGTCGCTCCCGTGGATCTGCTCGGGACGCCGCCGCGTGGGGGCGTGCGGGTCCCGAGCAAACGGTGTCGTCGCCGAGTCGCTCTCGGCTTCGGCGCCAGCCTCCCGGCGACTGCCGGCCCTTCGTGGGCCGGGACCGGCCGACGCACCCCCGGTGCGCAGGGGATGACTGGGAGGATGGCCTGGCATTGCTGCCGGGCCGCACAGCAGGCGCCGTGTCTGGCCGCGTGGGGGCGGTGGGCACGGCGTCTGCCTGTGCTCATACTCTGAGCTGCGTTTGTCTAACAGTCAACAGAAATTCTGACGGGGCACGCTCAATAGATCATCACTTGTGATGTTCGGGCCCGAAATCACCTGTGGAGCGACCCCCGCCCGGGGACCGCTCCACAGCCGTCGGACCACGGCCCGGGCGAACGTCGGATGAATCCTTGGCGACGCGGGGGCGACCCCTGCGTGACCTCCGGGCGAATCCCGGGTGACGGCGGCGCCGCCGGCGCCGCCCGGGCGCGGGCCCTCACCGGGCTCCCGACGGGCCTTCACGGATCCCGGCGGGCCCGACACACCCTCAGGTGAGGTCGAACTCGCCGTCCCTGGCGCCGAGCACGAAGGCACGCCACTCCCCCGGGGTGAACACCAGCACCGGCCCGTCCTCCTGGCGGCCGTCCCGCATCCCGATGTACCCGTCCACGAACGCGATCTGGACGTCCCCCACACCCTGGCTGCTGCACAGCCACGTCGCCCCGGTGAAGTCCACCTTCGGCTTGCCGCTCGGCGCCGGTCCGGGCTGCACGCCGGCCGCCTCCACGTCGATCCCGCTGTTGACTGCCACGATCCGGTCTCCTCCCGACGGCGGTTCCACGTCCAGCCTAGCCACACCCACCCGCCCCGGTCAGCGGGTTGACGAGGACCGCCCCAGCCGGGAACGGGCGCCGCCGGAGGCCCGCTCAACGCGTGTCCCGCCGGGCGCGGGACACCGGAGCTGCCAGAGTGCTCGACAGGGCGCGCACACGCCCCCGCCGGCCGTCCACGGGCCCGGCGACCGACGGCCCGTCCGCACCTCCGCTCGTGCCTCCGTCCGCGCCTCCGCCCGAACCCGCCCACCGAGACCCCCAGGAGCAGCCGATGAGCCGCCGGGACGGCACCCGCGCCGACGTCATCCCCATCTCGGACGCCCCTTCGGCCCACCCCCCGGCGCCCCGCACCCCGCCCTCGCCGGCCACCCTGCCGCGTCCCACCCCCGGCCGGCCCCCCGCGCACGGGCGGGTCGGGGTCGTCCTGGTGTCGCACAGCCAGGAACTGGCCACCGCCGTCCGCTCCGTGGCGCTCGCGCTGACCGGATCCGACACCCCCGCCCCGGTCGCCGCGACCGGAGGGGATCCGGCCGGGCCGGGCATCAGCGCCGTCCTGGTCGCCGCCGCCACCCGCCGGGTCGACCAGGGGCACGGCGTGGTGGTGCTGGCCGACCTCGGCAGCGCGGTCACCACGGTCCGCGCGCTGCTCTCCGACGCCGACGAGCACGGCCTCCCGTTCCCCGTCCGCTTCGCCAACGCCCCGTTCGTCGAGGGGGCGGTGGCCGCCGCCGCGACCGCCACGGCCGGCGGCGACCTCGCCGCCGTGCTGGACGCCGCGGAGGAGGCCTACCGGCAGCACAAGGACTAGGGCAGCCCCAGGGTCCGGCCCCCACCGGGCCGGTGCCACGGCATTCGCCCACGACCCTCTTCCACACGGTGTGACCGGGCCGCTACCATCGGCACGGACGCGGCGCCGGCCCCGGTGCCGTCTGGGGAAGGGAGGCGGGGATGCCCGGGACCGCCCGCGGCACGCAGGTCAGGGCCGCTCCTTGCCCTCCCACGCGAAGACCGCCGGCCCCTCGCACTCCAGCGCGTGGCGCAGCCGGTCCTGCTCGACGTCGATCATCGGCGGCAGCGCGTCCAGGGGGAACCAGCCGACCTCCAGCGACTCGTCGTCGTTGACCCTCGCCTCACCACCGACCACCCGACACCGGAAGGTCAGCACCAGGTACTGCGCGACGTCGCCGTTCGGGTACGAGACGGGCGGCGGGACGGTGGCGGAGGCGAGCAGCTCGGGCACGACCGTCACCCCGGTCTCCTCCAGGCACTCCCGCACCACGCCGTCGGCGGGCTGCTCCCCCGGCTCGAGGATGCCGCCGACCGGCGCCCACCGGCCGTCGTCGGCCCGCTTGACGAGCAGCACCCGGTCGCGGTCGTCCAGGACGACGGCGACGACGGAGCTCAGCCAGAGCGGGCGGTGGCCCACGAGGGTGCGGAGGTCGGCGAGGAACGCGGGAATGGCCATGCGCCGCAGCCTACCGAGACGGGGCGTCAGGTCGGCGGCACCGCGGGGCCCCCGGGGCGGTGCGCGGGGGGCGGGCCCGGGCGCAGCAGGGCCAGCACCGTCAGCCCGAGGATCCGCAGGTCCAGCCGGAGCGAGCGGTGCTCGACGTACCAGAGGTCGAGTTCGGCCCAGTCCGCGCGGGCGAGCGGGCGGCCGGCCTGGAGCTGGGCCCACCCGGTCAGCCCGGGGCGGACGTCGAGGCGACCGCGCTCGCGGCGGGAGTAGCGGACCACCTGGTCCGGGCGGGCGGGGCGCGGGCCGATCACCCCCATCTCGCCGCGGGCGACGTTCCACAGTCGCGGCAGCTCGTCCAGGCCGGTCCGGCGGAGCAGTGCGCCGAGCCGTCCGCCCGGACCGGTCCTGCGGGTATGGAACCGGAGCACCTGGAACTCCCGGCCGTGCCGGCCGGCGCGGGTCTGCCTCAGCAGCACCGGGCCGCCGTCGGTGCAGCGGAGCAGCGCGGCGATCGCCAGGGCCAGCGGGAGCGCGACGATCCCCGCCAGGGCGGCGAGGGCGAGGTCCCCACCGCGTCTCATGAGACGGACACGGCGGCACGCGGTATCGGGCCCGGCTCCCCGCCCATCGTTCCCCTCCACGGCCTCGTCCGGCACAAGAACGCATTCACTGTAAGTGGGGCCGGTGTGCCGCCACCCGGAAATAGTGAAAGAAGTGGGCAGAACATTGCCCGACAGGCCGAAATTCGGTCGATCTGACCAATATCGCTCGATCTGCGTTCGTAATGCCGAGGGCAATCGAAGTAGTCAGAGCGTGGCGCCCCGCCGGTAGCGCAACAGGCCGAAAGCGATCCGTCCGAGCAGCAGCACCCCGGCCGCCAGGCAACCCGCCACGGCCATCGCCCAGGCCGGGCCGTCGTTGTCCGGCACCACCACGGCCACCACGATGCCCAGCGCCAGGCAGGCCAGACCCACCACGGCCAGCGGGAGCTGGTGGGTGACCAGGGCGCCGCCGCTCCAGGCACGGGCCATCCTGGTCGCGCCGTGCAGGTGGAAGGGATCACGGTCCGCATCTGCCATGAGCCCAAGGTACCCCGGGCCGGTGCCGCGGGCAGCCCGCAGGGAGTGAACATTCGGCCACCCTGCGCCACCGGCCGCCAAGCCGTTCGGGCCCGGTCCGATCCGGCCGCGCACGCGCATTACGGCTCCACAATCAGTCCACGAAAAATCCTCGTCCCCCCGGTACAACCATCCGCTCGGCGCAGCGGTCTCAATGGCATTGAGCGATCCAGGAGCCGTTCACGGGAGGGCGCGAGCCCCCACCGCGAACAGGAATACCCAGGGGGCGGAGCCGCCGTCCCCTGGAGTCGGAGGCCGGGCTCCGCCCTCCGGCGGTACCGCCACGCCGCTCGGCGACCGAGGGGGAACCGTGCCGCAGTCCCAGTCCACCACGTCGATCTCCATGGCCCCCACCAGGCCCGCCCCACGCGTGCGCGCGCTGCCGCCCGCGGCGGCCACCACCACGACCACCGCTGCCACGGCCACCACTGTCACGGCCACCACCGCCGGGCTCCGCCGGCCGCCGGTCGACGGCTGCCGGCCGGACGCACGGGGCGAGTGGCTGCGCTTCGCCCCCGTCCAGCCGATCTTCCGCGCCCGCGCCGCACAGCGCCTCGCCGTGCTCGCCTACCACGGCGTCACCGACCACCGGTCGTTCGGCGCCCAGCTGGACCGGCTCCGAAGACTCGCCACCCCGGTCTCCCTCAACGCCGTGCTCCAGGCCGTCACCGAACGGCGGCCGCTACCGCCCCGCAGCGTCCTGGTCACCTTCGACGACGCCGACCGCAGCGTCCTCACCCACGCCCTGCCCGCCCTCGACGCCCGCTCCATCCCCGCCACCGCCTTCGTCATCTCCGAGCTCATCGGCACCGAGCGCCCGTTCTGGTGGCACGAGGCCGACTTCCTCGCCCGGCACGGCGGCCGCGCCCGCTCCCTCGACTGCGGACACCCCTCCCAGCTGCTCCCCCGGCTCAAGGCCATGCCCGACCCCGACCGGCGGCGCAGCCTGCACGAACTGCGGGTCAGCGCCCACCGCAGACCGCCCAGCCAGGAACAGCTCACCCCCGCCGACCTGCTCGCCCTGCGCGACGGCGGGGTCGCCATCGGCAACCACACCCAGGGGCACCCCTGTCTCGGCCGCTGCGACGACGCCACCGTCCGCGCCGAGATCACCGGCGCCCACGAGGCCCTCACCCGGTGGCTGGGCGAGCCGCCCATCGCCTTCGCCTACCCGGACGGGGGCCACGACCCGCGTGCGGAAGCCGTCCTGCAGGAGCTCGGCTACCGCCTCGGCTTCCTCTCCGACCACCGCCTCGGCCCCCGCATCCCCTCCCACCCGCTCCAGATCAGCCGCCTCCAGGTCGACTCCACCACCAGCACCCGCCGGTTCGACACCATCCTCTCCGGCCTCGAACCCGCCTACCGCCGCTGGCGCCGTCAGGCCGTGGCCTGACCCCAAGGGGCCAACATGTGCCCCTCCGCGGGGGAGGTCGGCCCACCCGACTCCCCCGTGGAGCGATCAGCGCCACGCCCACCGAGTTCCCGTGACCACCACCTGCACGAAGCACCGAAATGCCGCCATGCGCCTGAGGCAGCGCATCCCGCAGGCACTGCGCTGCAACCGGCGACGCCAGGCGCCCGACCCAAGGCACCCCACACGGGCACGGGGCCACGCAAAGCCGCCACCCCCAGAAGTCGGCCCCGCCGACTTCCCGTGCCGAACCCCCACCCTGCGGCCAACCACCTCCAGCCAAGGTGCCAGGCGCCGAGGCGCCACCCCGCACCCGAGGCGTCACATCCCGCGCAGGAAGTCAGCCCCGCCGACTTCCGGCGGAGACGACCTGCGTCGCGGACAACCGCGGAGGGGCATGGGCGCAAGGCACCGCAGGCCGCCATGCGCCCGAGGCAGCGCACCTCGCCCGGGAAGTCCGCCCGACCGACCTCCCACGCAGAGGGATCGAAGCCACTCGGACTCACCGCTCCAGACGTCAGCCCTGCCGACTTCTCGTGACGAACACCTGCGCTTCGGCCGACCCTCTCGGGCCACGGGCGCGGGGCTCACAGAGGCCGCCTTTCACTCGAGGCGTCAGGTCCCACGCGGGAAGTCGACCCCGCCGACTTCCCGCGCTGGACACCGGCCCCGTGGCCAATCTCCTCCGGCCGCGGACAGCGCCTGAGGCGAGGCGCCGAAGGCCAGCATGGATCGAGGCAGCGGCATCCACCCGGTCGAACTGCCCTGCCAGCGGATGAGGCAGCTCGGACTCACCGCCCCGGAAGTCGACCCCGCCGACTTCCTGCGACGGGCACCTGCACTGCAGCCGGCCTCCTCGGGCGACTGACAGGCGCGAGCGAGAGGCGCCGCATGCGGCCATGCGCCTGAGGCAGCGCATCCCACGTGGGAAGTCGGTCTGATCGACCTCCCGACGGAGGACACGATGCCACGCCGACTCACCGCCCTGGGAAGTCGGCCCCATCGACTTCCCATGCGGGACACCGGTGCTACAGCCAGTCCCTCCGCCCACGAACGGCCGCGGGCTCAAGGCGCTGAAGGCCGCCATGTGCCCCCGGCAGCGCGTCTCGCCCAGGAAGTCGGGCCCGCCGACTTCTCGTGACGGGAGCCTGCGGTGGGGGCAGCCTGAGTTAGCTACGGGCGTGGGCACGCGAAGGGCGCCCGGCGCCCGAGGCATCGCGCTGCGCACGGGAAGTCGGCTCCGTCGACTTCCGGAGGCGAACACCCGCGCTGAAGCCAACCCCTCGGCCCGCAGGGCCCCGGGGAGTCGTGTGGCGGGATCGGCTCGCGGCGCAGGAAGTCGGGCCGCCGACTTCCCGTGACGGGAGCCTGCGGTGGGGGCAGCCTGCGTCGGCTACGGGTGGGGGGGAGCACAGAGGGCGCCTTTCGCCCGAGGCGTCACGTCCCGCGTATGAAGTCGGCCCGGACGACCTCCGGAGACGGAGCCTCGCGCTGCGGCCGGCTTTCTGAGGTGGGACACGTCCCGCGGGCCGCCGGGGCTCAGGCGAGGTGCCGGAGAGCGGGGGCCAAGATTTGTCCCCTGCGGGGCCGGGGCCGCGCGGGGCGGGTCAGGCGGGGAGGGGGTTGGGGAGGGCGCGGCCCTGGGGGTAGAGGGCGGCGGCGGCCGGGAGGGTGGCCGGGGCGCCGGCGTGGAGCACGGTGAGGGTGCCGGAGCCGGTGCGGGTGGGGTCGGCGACGCGCCGCAGGGCCTGGGCGGCGACGGCCTCGGCGGAGCCGTGCAGGACGAGCGCCGGGGAGGCGGTCGGGGCGACGGCTGCGCGGATGCGGTCGGCGACGAGTTCGTAGTGGGTGCAGCCGAGGACCAGCGCGGCGGTGCCCTCGGGCGTCCGGGCCGCGGCGTGGGCGATGGCGGCGGTGATGGCCTCGTCGTCGCCGTGCTCGACGGCGTCGGCGAGCCCGGGGCAGGCGACCTCGGTGACCTCGGCCGTGCCGCCGAAGTCCCGGATCAGGCCGCGCTGGTAGGCGCTGCCGGTGGTGGACGGGGTGGCCCAGATGGCGACCGGGCCGCCGAGCGCGGCGGCCGGCTTGATCGCGGGGACCGTCCCGATGACGGGCAGTGCGGGTTCGAGCTCGGCCCGCAGGGTGGCGAGCGCGTGCACGGAGGCGGTGTTGCAGGCGATGATCAGCACGTCCGGCTCCAGCGCGGCCGCCGCCAGGGCGCAGCCGCGGGCGAGGTCCGTGATCTCCTCGGGGGTGTGCGGCCCCCAGGGCATCGACGCCGGGTCGGAGGAGAGCACCAGATCCGCGTCCGGGCGCAGCTTCCGAAGGGCGGCGGCGGCGGCCAGCAGGCCGATTCCGGAGTCCATCAGTGCGATCTTCACGGGGCAAGACTCTAGTCGATCCGCCCGTCCGGGCCGGTTCTGCGGCAGACTGCCGGGGTGACCGTCCTGCTGTGGATCGCCGCGTCCTCCCTGCTGGTCTGGCTCTGGCTGGCGTGCTGCCACGGGTCGTTCTGGCGCACCGACGTGCGGCTGCCGCCGCGTCGTCCGCCGGTGCGATGGCCGGAGGCGGTGGTCGTGGTGCCGGCCCGGGACGAGGCGCAGGTGCTGCCGGTGAGCCTGCCGACGCTGTTGGCGCAGAAGTACCCCGGGCGAGCGCGGGTGATCCTGGTGGACGACCACAGTTCGGACGGCACCGGCGCGCTGGCGGCGGAGCTGCGGACGCTGGACGGACTGGACCTGACCGTGACGACGCCGCCCCCGCTGCCCCCGGACTGGACGGGCAAGCTGTGGGCGCTGCGGCACGGGGTGGAGCTGGCCGGTCCGGACGTGGAGTACCTGTTGCTGACGGACGCCGACATCGCGCACGGCCCGGAGTCGCTGGCGGAGCTGGTGGCGGCGGCGGAGTCCAACGGGCTGGACCTGGTGTCGCAGATGGCGCGCCTGCGGGTGGAGACCGGCTGGGAGCGGCTGATCGTGCCGGCCTTCGTCTACTTCTTCGCCCAGCTGTACCCGTTCCGCCGGAGCAACCGCCCGGGTGGCCGGACGGCCGCCGCGGCGGGCGGCTGTTCGCTGGTGCGGCGGGAGGCGCTGGAGCGGGCGGGCGGGGTGGCCGCGATCCGCGGGGCGGTGATCGACGACGTTTCGCTGGCCCGCGCGGTGAAGTCCTCCGGCGGGCGGACCTGGCTGGGGCTGGCCGACGAGGTGGACAGCGTCCGCCCGTACCCGCGGCTGGAGCAGCTGTGGCGGATGGTGTCGCGCAGTGCTTACGCCCAGTTGCGGCACTCGCCGTTGCTGCTGGCCGGGACGGTGCTGGGGCTGGGGCTGGTGTACCTGGTGCCACCGCTGGCGACGGTGGCCGGGCTGGTGGCGGGGGTGCCGGCGGTGGCGGTGGCGGGCGGGGCGGCCTGGGCGCTGATGGCGGGGACGTACCTGCCGATGGTCCGCTACTACCGGCAGCCGGCGGCGGCCGTGCTGCTGCTGCCGTTCACGGCCGCGCTCTACCTGCTGATGACGGTGGACTCGGCGGTGCAGCACTGGCGGGGCCGGGGCGCGGCGTGGAAGGGCCGGACGTACTCGCAGGCCTGAGCCCCGCCGGCGGTTCCCCGTCGGCCGGACCCGGCGCAAAGCCGGGCGCCGCGGGCCGGTCCGCTCCATACTGCTCGGATGGACCGTCAGACGATCTCGCGCCTCGCCCACGCCCACCACCCGATCGCCGCGCCGATCGCCGACGAGTCGGTGGCCAGGCTGCTGGACCGGGCGACCGCGCGGACGGAGGCCGGCCGCGCGCTGGACCTCGGCTGCGGCGAGGGCGCGTGGCTGGTCCGCGCGCTGGCGGCGCGCCCGGGCTGGCGGGCGGTGGGAGTGGACCTCGACCCGGCCGCGCTGACCCGGGCCCGCGAGACGGCGACCGCGCTCGGCGTGGTGCGCCGGCTCGGCCTGCACCACCTGGACGCCCGGGAGTTCACCGCCGTCGAGCCCTTCGACCTGGTGCTGTGCGTCGGCTCCACGCACGCCTTCGGCGGGTTGTCGCCGACCCTGGCGGCGGCCCGCGATCACCTGGCCCCGGGCGGCCTGGTCATGGTCGGCGAGGCGTTCTGGGAGCGCGAGCCGTCCCGGGCGGTGCTGGACGGGCTGGGTGCCGAGCGGGACGACTACGCGGACCTGGCGGCCACCACGGACCGGGTGCTGGCGGACGGCTGGACGCCGGTGTCCGGGTACGTGAGCAGCCCGCAGGAGTGGGACGACTACGAGTTCGCCTGGACGGGTTCGCTGGCCGAGTGGGTGCTGGACCACCCGGAGCACCCGGACGCGCCGGCCGCCCGGGAGGCCGTGGACCGGCACCGCCGGGAGTGGCTGCACGGCTACCGGGGGACGCTGGGCTTCGTCACCTACCTGCTGCGCCGGAACTGAACGGCCGGCCGGCCGGAACGGCCCGTACTGGCCGAACGCCCGCCCGGACGTGCCTACTTCTGCGTGCGGGCCAGGAAGTCGTCGATCAGCGGCGCGATTTCGGGCAGCTTCTCCTCGAGGGCGAAGTGCCCGGTGTCGAGGACGTGGAGTTCGGCCGCGGGCAGGTCGCGCAGGTAGGCGCGGGCGCCGGCCTCGGTGAAGAAGGGGTCGTTGCGGCCCCAGAGCACCAGCGAATCCACCGATCCCGCGTCACCACCGCCTCGTCCACGGTCAGTTGTGCTGGAGCTGCTCCTGCTGCACCAGGTAGTCCAGCACCTCGGGCATCGCGTCGACGCCACCGGCCTTGCTCGGCGAGGTCCGGTACTCGCCCTGGACGACCACCGTCGGCAGCTCGTTGATCCCGTAGCGGATGAACTGGGCCGCGGCGTCGTCCACCGCGCGCCTGACCTCCGGCGAGCGGTACGCCGTGCGGAAGACCTCGGCGTCGACGCCGTGGCGCACCGCCCAGTCGGTGGCGGTGACCTCGGAGGTGAGGTCGGCCTTGTCGGTGTGCACCGAACGGAAGGCGGCGACCTGCAGGCGCTCGACCAGGCCCAGGCGCTCCAGCGTGTAGTAGAGCCGGGCGTGGCCGCGCTGCACGGCCTCCTCCGGACTGCCCGGCCAGATCGCCGGCACCCGGCGCAGGTCGACGTCCGCGCGGTGCTTCTCGGCCCAGGCCTGAAGGGGCTGTTCGAGCTGCTGGGAGTGGCCGCAGTCGTACCAGAAGAACTCGACCGCCTCGGCGCGGGCGCTCTCGCGCACCGGCTGCGGATGGTCGAGCCTCACGAACTGGGCCCCCTCGGAGGGGGGTTGGTGGGACGCCGCGCCGGCCTGGACGGGGAATGCGGCGATCCCCGCGGCGACGGCGAGCAGGACGGCGGACCGCAGCAGCGACTTCGAGTTCACACCGGGCAGTGTGCCGGTGACGGTTCGTTACCGTCGAGTCGGCCCCGGGCCGGCGGCCCGGATTCGCCCGAACGGCGCAGCCCCCACCGCCCGACCGGCGGGAACCGGGCCCGGTCGACGGGAACCGGGCCCGGCCGAGGGGAACCGCCCCGGCCGCCGCCGCCCGCGGAGGGCCGTCCGCCGCCGTCCGCCACCGACCGCCGGGGCCGCCCCGCCGGCACCGTCAGGAGCCCGGCCCCGATCCCGCCCACACCTCGGCCACGAGCCGCTGCCAGTCGTCCACCACCGCGCCCAGCTCGAAGTTCTCCAGTGCGTGCGCCCGGGCGGCCGCGCCAAGGCCAGCCCGGTTGCAGGCCAGCACCTTGGCCAGCGCCTCGGCGAGGGCCAGCGGGTCACCGGGCGCCACCAGCGCGCCGGTGGCGCCGTCCCGGACCACCTCGCGCACCCAGCCGACGTCGGTGGCCACCGCCGGCACGCCGGCCAGCGCCGCCTCGATCAGCGCGCCCGGCACCCCCTCGCTGTCGCTGGTGAGCAGCAGCGCGTCGGCGGCCCGGTAGAGCGGGGCCGGGTCGGGCAGGGCGCCGAGGAAGTGTGCGCGGGCGGCCGCCGGGTGGCGGGCCAGCGCCTCGCGCAGCGGGCCGTCCCCGGCCACGGCCATCCGCACGTCCGGCAGGCGGTCCAGGACGTCGAGGGCGAGGTCGAGCCGCTTCTCGGGGGCGATCGCCCCGATCCAGGCGACCAGCAGGACGTCCGCGGGCAGGCCGAGCTCGTGCCGGGCCGCACGTCTGTCGTCCCGGCCGCCGGCCGGCGGATAGCTCTCCGCGGCACGGGAGTTGGCGATCACCCGGACCTTGCCCTCGGGCAGCTGGAACTGCTCCTCCAGGACGATCCGGGCCTCGTCGGTGAGGGTGGTGACGGCGGCCGCCCGGTGCATCAGCGCACCCCCGCGCACCCGGCGCAGCCGCGTCGCGGTCCAGTAGCGGGGGTGGCCGACGGAGACGTAGACGTAGGGCGTCCGGGTGCCGGCCAGGGCGAGGGCGCAGGCGGCCAGGGTGTCCGAGCCGTGCGCGAGGACCACGTCGGCGGCGCGGGCGGCGGCGCGCAGCGAGCGCAGGGTGCCGGGCCGCAGGCGCCCGGCGCCGAGGACCGCGGCGTTGGCCGCGCCCGGGAGCCCGGCGCAGGCGCCGGGGAGGATGTCCGGCTCGTCCTCGCCGCCGTCCTCGGCGCGGGGCCCGGGCAGCGCGGGCGCCGCGAACCGCGCGGGCGGCGCGGCGGGCTGCGGGGCGAGGGCGCACAGGGCGGAGGCCTGGCCCCGGCGGCGCAGTTCCCGGTGGAGGTCACGGGCGAGGTTCTGGGCGCCGCCGCGGCGTGGATCACTGATCAGGTGCAGGACACGGGGACGGGCTCCGGCCGGATCGGCCGACGTATGGTCGGGCATGGACCGACCTTGGCACAGCGCCCCGCGCGGTACAGCCCCTTCGCGCAACCTGGTGGTGGCCCGTGCGCCCGCGCGAATACACCTGTCGTGCGCGGGTCGGCCGCGGCCGTGCGCCGGTTGCGACCGCTGTGCGCCCCGTGACACGCACCACCCCCGAGCCGTCGGTCGCGTCCGGTCCCCGGCACCACCCCGGCACCACCCCGGCCGACCCCGCGGCGTAACCCGGCCACCCCCCAACCTTCGCCCGCACGACGGGAGTTCGCCACCCGGGCGGGCCAAATCGCTGGCGGGCCGGTCGGTCACCTGCGATGCTGATCGCCAGTCAGGGGGCGTCCGGCACGGGAGAACGGGCGCGCCCGCAGCGGGCGGGGGTGGCCGGTGCAGGTACTCGTGTTGCTCGACAGCGTCAACCGGACCGGCGGGGCCGAGCGCGCCCTGGTCGAGATGGCGCCCCACCTGGTGCGCGCCGGCGTCACCCTGGACGTCGCCCATCTGCACGACTCCCCCGGCGGCTGGCAGCCGGAGCTGACGGCGGCGGGCGCCACCGTGTTCGCCGTCGGCCGGCTCAGCCGCGCCGGGACGGCCGCGGCGCTGCGCCGCCTGGTCCGCGAACGCCGGCCCGACCTCCTCCACACCACCCGCCACACCACGGACGTGCTCGGCCGGGCCACCGCGCTGGCCACCCGCACCCCCGTGGTCTCCAGCCTGCTCGACCCGGCGTACGGGCCCGCGCAGCTCAGCACGCACGACGGCGGCCCCTGGCGGACCCGCGCCGGACGGGCCCTCGACACGGCCACCGCCCGGGGCCCCCGCCGCTTCCACGCGCTCACCCGGCACGTCGCCACCACCATGGCGCGGCGGCTGCGGGTGCCCCGGCGGCGCATCGACGTGGTGCCGCGCGGCCTCGACCCGAACCTGTTGGGCACCGCCACCCCCGAGCGGCGGGCCGCCGTCCGCGCCGCGCTGGAACTCGCCCCGGACGCACCGGTGGTGCTCGCCGCCGGGTGCCAGCAGTACCGCAAGGGCCTGGACGTCCTGCTGGCGGCCTGGCCGGCGGTCCGGCGCGAGCAACCGGAGGCCGTGCTGCTGCTGGCGGGGGCGGCCGGCCCGGAGAGCGGACGGCTGCGGACGCTCGCCGAGGCGGCCGGGAACGTCCGTCTGCTCGGGCCGCGCGAGGACGTCGCCGACCTGATGGCCGCCGCCGACGCCGTCGCCGTGCCGTCCCGCTGGGCGGGCCAGGGCGGCACGGCGATCGAGGCGATGGGCATCGGGGTGCCGCTGGTCTGCACGGACGTCCCGGCACTGCGCGAGACGGTCGGCTCGGAGGACTACGCGCGGCTGGTGCCGCCGGAGCAACCCGCCGTTCTGGCGGCCGCGCTCACGGACACCCTGGACGACCGGGCTGCGGCGCGGCAGCGGGCGAAGGCGGCGCGGGCGCGGTTCCTGACGTCCTTCACGCTGCCTCAGGTGTCGGCGCAGATGGTCGAGTTCTACGAGCGGGCCCTGCGGGTGCGGCCGGTCTGAGCCGGGGCGCGGGCGCACGCAACCGAGCCGTACGCGGAGCGGGGCCGCCAACGGCCCGCACGCGCAGCGGGCAACGCGACCGACCCGCACGCGCAGCAGGCACGCGATCGGCCCGTACGCGGAGCGACCCCGCGAGGCCCGGGGACGCCCCGCGCGGCGCCGGGCCGGTTACGCGGTTCGGGTGAACGCGGTTGGACCTCGACCCGGCCAGGTCGGCAGGATGTCCGGCCGGGGCCCGGCGCGCCGCCCCATCTCCCCCTGCCCCCTTCGGATTTGGAGTCACCCGGTGTTCAAGGGATTCCGCAGCTTCCTGCTGCGCGGAAACGTGGTGGACCTCGCGGTCGGCATCGTGATCGGCGCGGCCTTCACCGCCGTGGTCACCGGCTTCGTCACCGCCTTCCTCACCCCGCTCATCGGGGTCGCGACCGGGGCCGTCGGCGACTTCACCCAGAAGACCTTCGAGGTGGCCGGCACCCGCTTCCCGTACGGGGTCTTCGTCAACGCGCTGATCGGGTTCGTGCTGGTCGCCGCGGTGATCTACTTCGCCGTGGTGGTGCCGGTCGGCAAGCTGCAGGCGCGGTTCGAATCGGCCAAGCCGGCGCCGGCCGCGAAGGTGGACTGCCCGGAGTGCCTGAGCTCGATCCCGGCCGCGGCCAGCCGCTGCTCCTTCTGCACCTCGGAGGTGTCCGGCCGGCCGGGTCTCCCGGCGCAGACGCAGGCGCTGCAGTCGAGCTGAGTGCGACTCCGGTCGCGCCGGCCCCGTCCGGTCCGACGCCCGCGCCGGCCTCTGGCTCCCGACCGCGGGGCCGCCGGGCCGCCGGGCCGCCCACAGGTGGCGGACCGGGCGGGGCGGGGCTGACCACGGCTTTTATAACGGCTGGGCACCGGTTCAGTAGCGTTTGACAGGGACCTTATCCCCGAAACATTCACGAGCCTCCGCCGACCGTCGGCGGGGGCTCGAATGCGCCCGCGCACGCCCTGTCGCCAAAAGTTTCTCCGGCGGGCCAGGAAGCGGCCACCGCCCAGTCACCGCAAGGCTTCCCGGCTCCTCCGTGCGGTCGCCGTTCGATCACCGACGGCGCGCGAAGGTTGTCCGGAACTGAACGCCGGTATGTCCGTTCTTCCTACTTTCGAAACCTTTGTGCGAGCGAAGACTGTGTAAACACTCGAACTGCTCCCCCTCCCGCTCTCCTCAGCAGGCGCATTGTGGGCTTACCGTATGCCCCATGACCTCGCCCCGCTCCTACGACGGAGTCGGCTACCCCTCTCCGTCCTTCTCCTCCGGCACGCCGATTTACGACAGCCTCGTGGCTGAGCGCGGCGTCCCCCAGATCGCGCCCATCAACGTGCCGGCAGCCCTGCCGCCGGCGCTGTCGTCCGGTTACGGAGCGGGCCTCGCCCCCTCCTACGAGAACCGGTACGGCAACGGGTACGAGAGTGCCGGCAGCAACCTCCCCGCGCTGCCGCCCGCCCGCCTCGCCCTGGGCCCCGGCCCGAGCAGCGGCCCCTCCGCCGGCCCCGCCACGGCGTACATCCCCGCGCAGCCCGCGCCGGCGTACGCCTCCGCGCCGCAGCCGCCCGTCCCCGGTTACGGCGCCCCCCAGCCGTACCAGCGACCGCAGCCCGCCGCGCCGTCCTTCGCCCAGACCGCCAGCGGCGGCTACCAGCCGACCGGCGGCCAGAGCTTCGGCGGCCAGAACACCTTCATCGGTGGCCAGGGCGGCCAGCAGTCCTTCGGCGCGCAGCCGATCGGCGGCCCGGGCGCGTTCGGGCCCGGCCACCCCGGCGGCCAGCCGCAGGGCGGTCCGCAGAGCTTCGGCGGGCAGCAGTCCTTCACCGGCCCGAACCCGGCCGGCCCCGGCTTCCCGGGTCAGGGCGGCGACCAGGGCTTCGGCGGCGGCCAGCTGCGCCCGGCCATGGCGCCGGTCGCACCCGTCCGCCCGGTGCAGCCGCAGCGGCCGGGCCCCTACGGCGACCCCGGCCAGGGCCAGTTCCAGCCCGGCGGCTACCAGCAGGGCCAGGGCTACTGAGCCACTGACACCCCGGGGCCGTCCCCACCCGGCCCCCACCCGCACCATCTGAGCACCACCCGGCGCGATCCCGCGCCGGGCCCACGGAGAACGGGTCATCCACGGACCGCCCGGAACGCCCCCACGGCGTCCCGGGCGGTCCGTGCGCGTACGGGCCCGGAACCGTCCGACCGCCCCTCGCCGGCACCGTCACGGCACGACGGGCCCGGGCCCCGCCCGGAGCAGCTGGGCAGCCACGCCGGGCGGCCGCGCTCCCGGCACCCAGGGCGCCCGGAGGATCCCCGCGACCGGCTGGCAGGATGGGGGGATGCAGCTCACCGGACTCCACGTCTACCCCGTCAAGTCCATGTACCGCCTGAGCCCGGCCACCGCCCAGGTCGAACCCTGGGGCCTGGCCGGAGACCGCCGTTGGATGCTCGCCGACGCCACCGGACGGTTCGTCAGCCAGCGCGAGAACACCGCACTCGGCCAGATGCGGGCCGACCTGCTCCCCGACGGCGCGCTCGCCCTCACCGCCCCCGACGGCTCCCGGACCGAGGTCCCCGCCCCCGCCGTCGCGGCCGGCGACCCGCTCGCCGAGGTCGAGGTGTGGGGCACCCGCTTCCACGCCGCCGAGGCCGCCAAGGACGCGCACCGGTGGATCGCCGAACACCTCGGCGACTACCGCCTGGTGCACCTGGACGACCCCCGCTCGCGGCCCGTCGACCCCGACTACTCCGAGCCCGGCACCACCGTCTCGATGGCCGACGGCTTCCCGCTGCTGCTCACCACCACCGCCTCGCTGGACCGCCTCAACGCGCTGATCGCTGCCGAGCACCCCGACGGCCACGAGAACCTGCCGATGGAACGCTTCCGCCCCAACGTCGTGATCGGCGACGCCGAACCCTGGGCGGAGGACGGCTGGCGCCGGATCCGGATCGGCGACCTGACCTTCCGGGTGGTCAAGCCGTGCGGCCGCTGCGTCATCACCACCACCGACCAGGAGAGCGGGGAGCGGCGCGGCCCCGAACCGCTGCGCACCCTGGCCCGGCACCACCGGCTGCTGAGGTCCGCCGCGTTCGGGCAGAACCTGATCCCCGAGCGGCCGGCCGGCGTGACCGGCGACGTGCTCGGCACGCTGCGCGTCGGCGACGACGTCGAGGTGCTGGAGGACGGGGCGCACTGGCCGGCCGACGCGCGGGGGTGACCGGCTGACGGCTCCCACCGCGCCCCGGGCTCCGGCCGCCGCCGTGATCGGCTCCGGCGCCGGCTCCGGAACCCCGGCTGTGCGCGCTCGTTGAAACATGTGGTCGGAACGTGTGGCAACGGCGCGCACCCCCGGTGCCCCCGCCTCCACGGGCGGCCGGACCACCCGGACGGGCGCGCTACGGTGGGCGGACGGCCCGCGCACCCCGTGCCCGGCCCGTGGCACGCCGGCTCGACGAAGGTGGGGACGACAGACCGTCATGGCAGAGCACAGGGTCCGGGTCACCCAGGACAGCGCATCCCGCTGGCGTCGCCGCGCGGGCGAGTACGACACGCTCACCGAGGCCCTGGCGGCCGCCGAACCCGGCGACACCGTGACCGTCCGGCCGGGCACGTTCCGGGAGAACCTGCTGCTCGACAAGGCGGTGACGATCGTCCCGGCCCAGGGCCCGGGCACCGTGCGGATCGACCCGCCCTCCGGGGTGGCGCTGACCGTCACCGCCGCCGCCACCGTCCGCGACCTCGTCGTCGAGGGCGGTGACGGCTCCACCCCCGCCGTCCTGGTCACCGGGCCGCAGGCCGCGCCCGCGTTCTCCGGCTGCCGGATCGAGACCCGATCGGCCACCGGCCTCGAGGTCGCCGACGGCGCCCGGCCCACGCTGCGCGGCTGCGTCGTCACCAACCCCGCCGGCCTCGGCCTGCGGCTGCGCGGCGCCGGCACCGCCGCCGCCTTCGAGGACTGCGAGGTCGCCGCCGCCGGCCAGGCCGGACTCGCCGTCCTCGGCGGTGCCACCGCGGCCCTCGAACGCTGCAAGGTCCACCACGCCTCCGGCGCCGGCGTCCTGCTCTCCGACCCGGGCAGCGCCGCCGAACTGACGGGCTGCGAGATCTACGAGATCCGCGGCAGCGGGGTCCAGGCCGACGCGCAGGCCGGCGGCCGGCTCGTCGACTGCGAGATCCACCGGGTCACCGGGAACGGCCTGACCCTGGACGGCGAGGCCGAACTCGTCCTCACCGGCTGCCGGGTGCACGACCTGCCGGAGAACGGCGCCGACCTGCGCGGCCGTTCGCGCCTCACCCTCGCCCACACCACCGTCCGCGACTTCGGACGCGGAGCGCTCTCGGTGTGGGACCAGGGCACCGAGGCCGTCGCCGAGTCCTGCCAGATCCACGGCTCCAACGGCGAGTACCCGGCCCTGTGGGTCAGCGACGGCGCCCGGCTCACCCTCACCGACTGCTCGCTGCACGACCTCCCGGACGCCCTCTTCGTCCTCGACCGCGACTCCGCCGCCACCGCCGAGGACTGCTCCTTCAGCCGCATCCGCAGCTCCGCGGTCTCGGTCAGCGGCGGCGCGGCCGTGACCCTCACCGGCTGCCGGGTCCAGGAGGCCGGCACCGGCCTGTGGTTCCGTGACCACGGCAGCGGCGGGCTGCTCACCGACTGCGAGATCTCCGACGTCGCCACCGGCGTGATCGTCACCAAGGGCGCCGACCCGGTGCTGCGCGACTGCACCGTCCGGGCCAGCACCGACGCCGGGGTCTACGTCTCGGCGCAGGGACGGGGCACCTTCGAGGACTGCCGGGTCTCGCACGGCAAGGGCTTCGGCTTCCACATCATCGACGGCTGCCGCACCCGGCTCACCCGCTGCCGGGCCGAGCAGAACGAACGGGCCGGCTTCGAGTTCTCCGAACCCGGGCCGGTCGCGGAGGGCTGCACCTCCGACGACGTCGGGCCGGGCCTCGGCGCGGCCGAGGTACCGGCGCCGCGCACCGCCCGGCTCCCCGCGCCCGCGATCCCGTCCGCCGTCGCCGCCGCCGCACCCGCGGTGCCCGCGGCGATCTCCCCGATCCCCGACTGCCGGCCCGCCGACGAGGCGCTCGCCGAACTCGACTCGCTGGTCGGGCTGGCCACCGTCAAGCAGGAGGTGCGCACGCTGATCGACCTCATCTCGGTCGGCAAGCGCCGCCGGCTGGCCGGGCTCAAGGCACCCTCGCTGCGCCGGCACCTCGTCTTCACCGGCGCCCCCGGCACTGGCAAGACCACCGTCGCCCGGCTGTACGGCGAGATCCTGGCCGCGCTCGGGGTCCTCCAGCGCGGGCACCTGGTCGAGGTCGCCCGGGTCGACCTGGTCGGCGAGCACATCGGCTCCACCGCGATCCGCACCGCCGCCGCCTTCGACCGCGCGCGGGGCGGGGTGCTCTTCATCGACGAGGCGTACGCGCTCGCCCCCGAGGACGGCGCGCGGGACTTCGGGCGGGAGGCCATCGACACCCTGGTCAAGCTGATGGAGGACCACCGGGACGAGGTGGTCGTCATCGTGGCCGGTTACACCGCCGAGATGGAGCGCTTCCTCTCCGCCAACCCCGGCGTCTCGTCGCGTTTCTCACGCACCGTCACGTTTCCCGACTACACGGCGGACGAGCTGCTGGACATCGCCCGGGCCCAGTGCGCCGAGCACGAGTACGAGCTCGCCGAGGAGGCCGAGGGCGCACTGCTGGACCACTTCGCCCGGCTGGAGCGCGGGCCCAACTTCGGCAACGGGCGCACCGCCCGGCAGGTCTTCGAGACCATGGTCGAGCGGCACGCCGTCCGGGTGGCCCACCTGACCGACCCGTCGACGGAGGAGCTCCAGCTCCTCGTCCCGGCGGACCTGCCGGGCACCCGGCTGCCCTGAGCGCGGCCGGGTGACGGGGGGCGGGGTGACGGGGGGCCGGCGGCCGGGGTCGGGGCCGGAAGGAGGCCTCAGCCGAGCAGCCGCTCGACCAGGAGGTCCACCCGCGCCCGCTCCAACCCGGGCCGCAGCCGTCCGCCGCGCACCAGCGTCACGAGCCCGTGCAGTGACGCCCAGCCCACCTCGGTGAACACCTCCGGGTCCCGCTCCCCCGCCACCTCGGCGAAGGTGCCCGCGAGCGCGGCGAAGGCCTCCTTCAACGGCTCCGGCGAGTCGGGCCGCCCGAACGGCAGGTCCGTGGCGAGGGTGAACATCGCGTCGTAGAGCGCCGGGTTGGCGAGGCCGAAGGCGAGGTACTCGTGCGCCGCCGCCGCGAAGGCCGCCGCCGGCCCGTCGGCCTCGCGCACCACGGCCCGCAACGCTGCGGCGAGTTCCGCGAACCCCTCCAGCGCGACGGCCGCGACGATCTCCGTCTTGCCCGCGAAGTGGCTGTACAGCACCGGCTGGCTGTACTCGATCCGCTCCGCCAGCCGGCGGGTCGTCACCGCCTCCCAGCCCTCGGCCTCGGCCAGCTCCCGCGCGCTGCTGATGATCAGTTGGTGCCGCTCGGCGCGTTCGCGCTCGCGGCGCTGGTGAATCGACATGGACCGATCCTAGCATCGCTAGGCAACAGAGCGCCGAAAGGCCGCGGTGTCGACCCCCGCCCGGGCGGCGCCGGCACGGCCGGCGGGCGCACGCCGCCCCGCCGGGCCGGGCCGCCGCTCACCGACCGCCCCAACCCGGCCGCCCGGCACGGCACGGCACCTGACGATCCGTCACCGAGCCTGCGGCATCAGCCCGTCCAGGCCCCGCCGGCGAGGAAGGACTCCAGTGCGGCCCGGTACGGCGCGATGTCGATCCGCTCACCCGCCAGCCAGTCGTCCGAGTAGTACTTGTCCAGGTAGCGGTCGCCCGGGTCGCAGATCAGGCCCACCACGCTGCCGCGCCGCCCCGAGGTCCGCATCTCGGCGACGATCTTCAACGCGCTCCACAGGCCCGTCCCGGTGGACGCCCCCGCCTTCTTCCCGAGCACCTGCTCCAGCAGCCGCACGGCGGCGATCGAGGCGGCGTCCGGCACCTTCATCATCCGGTCCACGGCCCCCGGGACGAAGCTCGGCTCCATCCGCGGCCGCCCGATGCCCTCGATCCGCGACCCGCGGTCGCAGACGGCCTCCGGGTCGTGGTGGACCCAGCCCTCGAAGAAGCAGGAGTTCTCCGGGTCCGCGACGCAGATCCGGGTGTCGTACTGCATGTAGTGCACGTACCGGGCGATGGTCGCCGAGGTGCCGCCCGTCCCGGCGGTGGCGACGATCCAGGCCGGCTCCGGGTGCGGCTCCAGGCGCAGCTGGGCGAAGACCGACTCGGCGATGTTGTTGTTGCCGCGCCAGTCGGTGGCCCGCTCGGCGTAGGTGAACTGGTCCATGTAGTGCCCGCCGGTCTCCTCGGCGAGCCGCGCGGACGCCGCGTAGACCTCGTCCGGCCGCTCGACCAGGTGGCACTCGCCCCCGTGGAACTCGATCAGGTCGATCTTGGCCTGACTGGTGCTCTTGGCCATGACGGCGATGAACGGCACCCCGACGAGCTGGGCGAAGTACGCCTCGGAGACGGCGGTGGATCCGCTCGAGGCCTCGATCACCGGCTTCCCGGGGCGGATCCAGCCGTTGCAGAGCCCGTAGAGGAAGAGCGAGCGGGCGAGGCGGTGCTTGAGGGAGCCGGTCGGGTGGGTGGACTCGTCCTTGAGGTAGAGGTCGATCCCCCACTCGGTGGGCAGCGGGAAGCGCAGCAGGTGGGTGTCGGCGGAGCGGTTGGCGTCGGCCTGGACCTTGCGCACCGCCTCCTTGAGCCAGGCGCGGTACTGCGGGTCGGTGCGGTCGATGTCGATCGTCGGCTCGATCGCGCTCGCGCCGCCCTGACTGCGGACGCCGCCGGCGCCGCCGGACTGGCTGCTCATGGTCTCTCTCCACTCGTTGCGCCCCCCGGTGCTCACTACGAGTGTATGAGAGTCACGATAAGTGACAATTTCCGAAGACCCAGCTTCCGCTTATCCCGCCCGCGCTCCCCGTCGAGGAGCCCGGGCTGCCCTCCCGGTCCGCCCCCGCAGCCCGTCGGCGCCGGCGTCAGCCCGCCGGCACCGGCGTCAGCCCGCCGGCACCGGTGTCAGCCCGTCGGCACCGACTGCGGATCCGCCAGGTACGGCCCCCAGCCCAGTTCGGCGGCGCCGGCGAGCGCACCGTGCGCAAGCTCCGCGCCGACGATCGGCACCCGCCCGCTGCGCCCCCACAGGCACCGTTCGGCGACCACGGCGCGCAGCCGCTCGGGCGCGGCCTCCAGCAGGTCGAGGTGGAGCCCGCTGAGCACGACCCGGTCGGGGTTGAGGATGTTGGCGACGCCGGCCAGCCCGAGGCCGAGCCGGTCGATGACGTGCTCCACCGCCGCCCGCGCCCGCTCGTCGGTGGCCGCGGCCCGGCACAGCTCGCGCGCCTGGTCGAGCAGCGGGCGGCCCGGTTCGGGGCTGAGGCCGGCGGCGGCGAACAGCGCGTCCGGGTCGGTCTCGGAGTTGAGGCACCCGCGGTTGCCGCACTGGCAGGGGCGGCCTTGCGGGTCGACGGTCAGGTGGCCGACCTCGAGCGCCAGCCCGGCGCTCCCGGTGTGCAGGTGGCCGTCGATCACCAGCGCGCCGCCGACGCCACGGTGGCCGGAGGTGACCAGCAGCAGGTGGCGGGCGCCGCGCCCGGCACCGTGGCGGTACTCGGCGAGCGCGGCGAGGTTGGCGTCGTTGGCGATCACGGTGGGCAGCGGCCGCAGCGCGTTCGGGCCGTGGTCGGCGCGCCCGACCTCGACGTCGTAGAGGTCCGCGACCGGGGTGCCGCTGGGCCAGGCGAAGTGCAGGGCGGCCAGCGCGGTGCCGTCCGGCTCGGTGACGGGGTTGGGCAGCGCGAGCGCGGCGCCGAGGCAGCGCCGGCTCGTCGCGCGGGCCAGCTCGGCACCGGCCTCGGCGACGGCGCGCAGCATCCGGACCGGGTCGGTGGCGGCGGGCAGCGGCAGGTGGACGGGCGGGTCCAGCAGGCCGCCGAGGCCGGCCAGGGTGACGCTCAGCCCGTCGGCGTGGATCTGCCCGGCGACCACGACCGGCCCCTGCGGGTCGATCGCCAGCCGGTGCGAGGGGCGGCCGCGGCCGCCGCCGGCGGGGCGCGAGTCGACGGTGATCAGGCCGAGCGCCTCGAGTTCGGCCGTGACGGCGCCGGCGGTGGCCCGGGTGACGTCCAGCGCACGGGTCAGCGCCGAGCGGGTGGGCGTCTGGCCGGTGTGGATGAGCGCGAGCGCGGGGCCGAGCAGCGTCCGGCCGCGGTCGGGGGCCGCGCGGCGGTGGGCGTCGCGCTGCGCGTCGGGGTCGACCCCGGCGCCTGGTCGCGGGCTTGAAGGTGAGAGCTGCACGCCCCTATTGTGACTTTGTGCCGCTTCGAAACAAAATCCGTTCACACTCCCGACCCGACCAGGCCTCCTCCCAGTCTCGCAGCACTCCCCCCGGAACGGACAGCCCCTGGGGCCCAGCACGTCTCGCGCTGACCGCCTTCTTCGCCGTCGACGGATTCCTGTTCGCCGCCTGGGTCGTGCGCATCCCGGACGTCCGCAGCCAGGTGAACGCCTCGCACAGCGCCCTCGGCATGGCCCTGCTCTGCCTGTCCGTCGGCGCCGTCCTCACCATGCCGGTGGTCGGTCGGCTCTGCCTCCGGTACGGCTCGCGCCCGGTGACCGTGGCCTCGCTCGCCCTGCTCAGCCTCGCCGTGCCGCTGCCCGCCCACACCCACTCCGTCACCGCGCTCGGCGGCGTCCTGCTGCTCTTCGGCGCCGGGTACGGCGGCGCCAACGTCGCCATGAACAGCGCAGCCGTCGACCTGGTGGCCCAGCTGCGACGGCCCGTCATGCCCAGCTTCCACGCCGGCTACAGCCTCGGCGGCCTGATCGGCGCGGGCGTCGGCGGACTGCTCGCCGGGCCGTTGAGCGCCTCCTGGGCACTGGCCCTGGGCGGCCTGCTCGGTCTCACCGTCACCGCCGCCGCGGGCGTGGTCCTGCTGCGCAGCCCGGCCGCGCCGATGGTCGCGCCCGTGCGGGCCGGCGGGTCCGCCCCGGCGGAGGCCGGGGGCGACACCTCGGGCACCGGTGCCGCAGGAGACGCCGGTGTCGCCGGGGCAGCCGCGGACGGCACCCCGGGCACCGGGGCGGCCGGGACCACCGCCCGGGCGACAGCGGCCGCGCCGCAGGTCCGCCTCCTCGTCCTCCTGCTCGGCCTCACCGCCCTGTGCACCGCCTACGGCGAGGGCGCCGTCGCCGACTGGACCACGCTCCACCTCACCGACGACGTCCACGCCGGCCCCGGTACGGCCGCCGCCGGGTACGCCGCGTACGCGTTCGCGATGACCAGCGGGCGGGTCGCCGGCACCTGGCTGTCCATCCGGCTCGGCCAGACCCGGCTGATGCTGCTCGGCGGACTGGCCGCGGCGGCCGGCATGCTGGTCGCCGCGCTGGCCCCGGTGGTGCCGCTGGCCGTCTGCGGCTTCGTCCTGGTCGGCCTCGGCCTGGCCAACCTCTTTCCGCTCGCCATCGCCCGGGCGGGCGCCGCGGGCGGGCCGCAGGGCGTCGCGTTCGCCTCGACCCTCGGCTACGGCGGGATGCTGATCGGCCCGGTGGTGATCGGCTTCCTGGCCGACGCGATCGGACTGCCGCTGGCGCTGACCACCGTCGCGGTGGCGGCCGGCGCGGCGGCGTTCCTGCCGCTGACCGTCCGCCGGCACTGAACACCCCCCGGGGGATCGTCGGTGATCCCCGACGATCCCCCGACGATCCCCCGGCGGGACGGCCGGCGGGTCTCGGGGTCGGTCGCGGGCCACGAGGTCACCGCCGGGCCCGCAGGTCACCGCCGGACGCGGCGACCTCCCGGCCCGGGGATCGCCGGTGGGACGGGCCCGGCCGGGTACTGGCAGGATGCGGGCCATGACGACCAGCGAACGGATCCAGGTACTGCGGGCGGCCGAGCGCCCGGCCACGGCGTGGCTCAACGGGGGCGGGGTGACCAGGGAGGTCGCCGGACACCCGGCCGGGGCCGGGTTGGACGGCTTCGACTGGCGGGTCAGCCTCGCCGACGTCGCCTCGGCGGGGCCCTTCTCGCCGTTCCCCGGCGTCGACCGGGTGATCACCCTCGTCGAGGGCCCCGGCATGGTGCTGACCGTCGACGGCACCGAGCACGCCGTCGACGCGCCGTTCCGCCCGTTCGCCTTCCCGGGTGAGGCCGAGACGGACTGCCGGCTCCTGGGCGGCCCGGTGGTCGACTTCAACGTGATGACCCGACGCGGCCGGGTCGGCGCCGGCGTCGACCTGTTCACCGCGCCGGGCGCGGTGGACGTCCCGGCGGGCGACAGCGTGCTCGTGGTCTGCCTCGCCGGCTCCGCAGCGGTCGCGGACGTGGCGGCGGTCGCGGCCCCCGCCGACGCCGCGGAGCCGGCGGACGGGACGACGGGTGCCGCCGACGTGGCGCTGGACCGTTTCGACGGCGCGCTGCTCGCCGGGCCCGGCGCCTACGAGGTGCGGGTCCCGCACGGCGGTGTCACGGCGGTGGTCTCCTTCCGGGCGTCCCGCTGACCGGCTGACCTGTCCGCCCGCCGACCTACCGATCCGCCGATCCGCCGACCTACCGACCTGCCGACCTGCCGACCTGCCGGGCAGCCGACCTGCCGGGCAGCGGCTGATCGGCTGATCGGCTGATCGGCAGGCCCGTACCCCGTCCGGCCACGGCGCACCGGCGGGGCCCGACCCGGGAACGGACTCCCCGGCCGGGGCCCCGCCGACGGGCGGCGGCGCTCAGCCGCAGAACACCGGAGTGGCGTGCGCCGGGTCGAGGGCGTTGGTCACCAGGTGCAGCGCCGTCGGCGAGAACGCGATCGCCACGTGCTCGGCCAGCGTGACCGGGCAGTGGTCCTGCAGCACCTCGTTGTCCACGGCCGGGCCGTTCAGGAACTGGGTGCGCCACGGGGTGACGACCTCGTCGTAGACGGTCGAGACGACCGTGTAGCGCACGCCGGGCACGGTGTCCGGGCGGGAGGCCATCACGCGGTTGAAGTCGGAGCCGACCGCCTGGTCGCGGCAGGACTGGCAGACGGTGTAGATCAGGTCCGCGACGCCCGGGAAGTACGGGGCGAGCTTGGTGATCCCGTCGAGCGTGGTGCCGTGGTTGGACGGCGCCAGGCCGACCATCCGCCCGACCTTGGCGGCGCCGCCGAGGAACTTCAGGTAGTAGTTCGGCAGCATGCCGCCCTGCGAGTGGCCGACGATGTCGACCTTGCCCGCTCCCGTCGCCTTCAGCACCAGGTCGACGAACCGGCCGAGTTGGGCCGCCGAGTCGGGCACCGGGCCGAGGCCGCCGATCGGCAGCAGCAGACCGCTGCCGGAGGAGGTGACACCGGGGACGGTCCCGTAGTCGAGGGCGAACACGCAGTACCCGAGGCCCTTGAGCAGCGGGGAGAGCGCGAGCCAGTTCTCGTAGCGGTTGGCGAAGGTGCCGTGCACGAGGACCACCGGGTCGGGGTGGGCCGCGCTCGGCCGGCAGTTCCAGTCGTTGGCACCGGGCGGGGAGGCCACCGAGTCGCCGTCCGGCGGCAGTTCGGCGGCCGACGCGGCGGCGCCGGGGGACGCCACGGCGGCCGGAGCCGCGATCGCCGGAGCCGTCGACGCGCCGACCAGCAGCGCGCCCGCCAGCAGGCTCGTGCCGAAGGCCCCGCCGAGCCTACGGCGCAGGGGAGTTGCGGAGAAGCGGAGAAGTGGGGTTCTCAACTGTTGCCTCCACGGCGGAAGTTTGTTACCAACAGGTAACCCGAGTGGCTCCATCATGCGGTCGCCCCTCCGGCCCGGCCCTTGGGCGTTCCCCAGACCTGGACGGTGTTCTCTGTGACCAGTCACAATGCACCCGATTGCGCGCCCCACCGCGCACCTGACCGCGCCGCCGCCCGCACATCCGGACGCGCGCCCGCCGGCCCGTCCGCTTCCGTTTCCGTTTCCGCAGCCGGCACCGCGCACCCGGGCGAGACCGTGACCGAAACCGCAGCCGCGGCCGAACCCGCAGCCGCAACGTCGGCGGCAGCCTCGCCCGCCCCCGGGACCACGGGGCGGACGGGCGGCCAGGCCCCCGGCTGGCGCGTGCCGGTGATCGGCGGCCGCCCGGCCGACCAGCGGCTCCTCGGCGGAGTACGCGAGTTGGCCGTGGCCGTGGTCGCCGCCCTGCTGGACCGGGTGCCCGTCTACCGCCGCCTGCCCCGGGAGCAGCTCACCGGCGAACTCACCCGCGACACCGAGCGCCGGATCCGCGCCCTCGCCCACGCCGTCCGCACCGGACTACCCGCCCCCGACGAGGAGTTCACCGCCGTGCGGGAGGCCGCCACCCGGCGCGCCGAGGAGGGCCTGCCGCTGGACGCCGTCCTGCTCGCCCACCACCTCGGGCTGGAGGTCTGCTGGGAGTTCGCCACCCGGCACGCGCGCGCCGACGACGCCGCCGACCTGCTCGTCCTCAACCGGCTGCTGCTGGACCAGCTCCGCCAGGCCACCACCGCGGCCGGTGCCGGCTACCTCGACGAACACCGGCCGACCGGCGACCCGCGCGGCGCGGCCCGACAGGCCCTGCTCACGGCGCTGCTCGCCGGCAGCCCCGCCGAAGAGGCCGCCGCCCGGGCCGGACTGCGCCTCCCACCGCGCTACGCCGTCCTCTGCCTCTCCGTCTCCGACCACCCCGACGAGCACACCCCCGGCGTCGAACCGGCCGTCGCCGCCCGCCGCAAACTCCGCCGGCTCACGGCCGAACTCGGCCACCACACCCGGCAGTCGGCGCTGGCCGCGCTCACCTCCTCGGGCGGCCTGGTCCTCGTCCCGATCGGCCCGGACCAGGCCCGACCGACGGCCGGGAGAGCGACCGACGACGGCCCGGCCCCCGAAGCCGAGCCCTGGCCGCACCTCGCCGCCACCGTCGCCGCCGCGGCCCGGGCCGCGGGCGCACCCGTTCTGGCCGGTGCGGCCGCCGCCGCGCCCGCCGAGGTGCCCGACGCGGCCGCCCTCGCCTACGAAGTCCTGGACGTCGCCCGCGCGTTCGGCCGCCCGCCCGGGCTCCACCGGCTCGACGACGTCCTGCTCGAGTACCAGCTCACCCGGCCCAGCCGGGCGCGCGCCCGGCTCGCCGCCCTGCTCGAACCGCTCACCGACGGCGGCGAGTTGCTCACCACGCTGCGCACCCACCTGGCGGGCGGGCTCAACCGCCGGCACACCGCGACCACCCTGCACCTGCACCCGAACACCGTCGACTACCGGCTGCGCCGGATCGCCGCCCTCACCGGCCTCGACCCCGCCCGCCCGGCCGACGTCCTGCGGATCACCGCCGCCATCGCCGCCCGGACCGCCGAACGGGCGGCGCACACGGGGTAGTCGGCCGCCCGCCCGGGCACGACGGGCCGGGCCTCGGCCGGACTCCCGACACCGACAGTCGGCCGGACCCCGGCACCGGCAGTCGGCCCCACACCCACCCGGGCCCAGCGGGCGGGCCGGACACAGCAGGCGCGCAGGAGACGGCGCGCGGTCCGGGCACAGCGGGCGGGCCGGACACAGCAGGCGGGCCGGACACAGCGGGCGGGCCGGACCACCGGCCCTACGGCTGCTCCCCCGGCAGCCGCAGGTCCCAGCCCACCAGCGCGCGCAGCTGCTCGGCGGTCACGCCGTCCGGCACCGGCTGGGGCGCGTCGTGGCGCAGCGGCGGCTGCCAGCCGTCCTCCGCGGTCCAGCGCCGGACCACCTTGGCCGGGGCCCCGGCCACCACGCTGTGGTCGGGGACGTCACCGCGCACCACGGCGCCCGCGGCGACCACCACGTTGCGGCCGATCCGGGCGCCCGGCAGGATCACCGCGCCGGTGCCGATCCAGCTCCCGGCGCCGATCTCCACCGGCTCGTTGCGCGGCCACTGCTTGCCGATCGGCAGGTCGGTGGCCCGGTACTCGTGCGCCTGGTCGGAGATGTAGACACCGGGGCCGGTCCAGACGTCGTCGCCGAGGACGATCGACTGGTGGCCGACGATGTGGCTGTCCCGGCCGATCACGCAGCCGCCGCCGATCCGGACGATCGGCTCGGGCCCGAGGTCCAGGCCCGGCAGGAAGCCCGCGCTGATGGTGACCCGCTCGCCGATGATCGAGAACGGGCCGATGGTTATCCACTGCTCGTTGAACACCGCACCGAGCGGGAACGCCAGCGTCGTGCCGTCCCCCAACTCGCCGAAGCGGTACGGGCCGGGGCTCCGGTTGGTGACCGCACCGGTCCGCTGCACCCAGCGCCAGCCCCGGTGGACGAGTCGGCCGGCGGCACGGCGGCCGCCGGACCGGACGGCGGAGAGGAGCGAACGGGTTATCGGCATGCGATCACGTTACCGGCCCGTAGGGTGCGCCCCGACTCCGGGCGGCCAACATCACACCGCCCCCGCGCCCGCCGTGACCTGCGGCGCACCCGACCGGGCCGACCCGCGCCGACGGTCTGTCCGAAATCCGCGGCCCACCGGCGGGCTCCGGTGGAACACTCCCCCCATGGAGATCATCGAACACGTGTCCGTGCTGCACCGCGAGGGCACCCTGCTCGCCGACGCCGCCGCCCGGACCGACCCGTCCGCGCCCGTCCCCACCTGCCCGGACTGGCGCCTCGGCGACCTGGTGCGACACGTCGGCCACGTCCACCGCTGGGCCGCCGCCTACCCGTCCCGCGGCCTGCGCACCCCGCTGGACGAGGCGGGCGAACGGGCCGCGATCGGCCCGGCACCGTCCGACGCCGACCTGGTCGACTGGTTCCGCGAGGGCCACGCGGCGCTGGTCGACGCGCTCACCCGGGCCCCGGCCGACCTCGACTGCTGGGCCTTCCTGCCGGCCCCCAGCCCGCTGGCGTTCTGGGCCCGGCGCCAGGCGCACGAGACCGCCGTCCACCGCTTCGACGCCGACGCGGCGGCCGGCGTCGAGGGGCCCCGGGTGGACGCCGCCTTCGCCCTCGACGGCATCGACGAGCTGCTCCGCGGCTTCATGGCCCGCAGCGGGAGCAGGCTGCGCAGCGACCAGCCGCGCACCCTCCGGGTCCGGGCGACCGACGGCCCCGGCTCCTGGCACCTGACGATCACCCGGGAGCCGCTCGGCGTCACCCTGGGCGACGCCCCCGAACCGGCCGACCTGACCCTGAGCGGCCCCGCCCGCGACCTGTACCTGTTGCTGTGGAACCGGCTGCCGGTCGGTCCCGCCCGAACCGGAGCCGTGACCGGGGCCGGGGCCGTGACCGGGGCCGGATCCTGGGCCGAGACCGGGCCCGTGGCGAAGGTCGAGCTCTCCGGCGACGAGACGCTGCTCGGCCTGTGGCGGGACGCGGCGGCCATCGGCTGGAGCTGACGGCTCCCCGGGCCGGCGCCGGGCCGGGGGCCGACCCCCGGCCGGGCGACCCGCCGCTTCCGGCCACCGGCCACGGGCCGCCGGCCGGGCCGGCCCGGAGGCCGTCCGCCCCGCCCGTCAGCGAACCCAGCGCGCGGGCCGCTTCTCCAGGAACGCCCGCATCCCCTCCTGCGCCTCCTCCGAGCCGAACAGCCGAGCCGACAGCTCCACCAGTTCGTCCGCGTCCCGCTCGAAGGAACGCACCACCTCGGCGTTGGCCAGCCGCTTCGACTCCGCCAGCCCCTGCGGGGAGCCCTGGCGCAGCGCGTCCAGCAGGCCCTTCAGCGCGACCCCGGTATCCTCGGCGGACTCGGTGGCGCGGGTGATCAGGCCGATCCGGGCGGCCTCGGCGGCGTCGAAGACCTCGCCGGTGAGGTAGTAGCGGGAGGCGGCACGCGGGTCCAGCTTGGGGCGCAGCGGCAGCGAGATCACGGCGGGCGCGAGGCCGAGCCGGACCTCGGTGAACGCGAAGGTCGCGGTCGGGCCGGCGACGGCGAGGTCCGCCGCACCGACCAGGCCCAGACCGCCCGCCCGGACGTGGCCGTCGATGACGGCGATCACCGGCTTGGTGCAGTCGACGATCGCCCGCTGCAGCTCGACCAGGCCCCTCGGGCCGACCGTCGGGTCCGCCCCGGTCGCCTCGGACAGGTCCGCGCCCGCGCAGAACACCTTGCCGGTGTGGCCGAGCACCACGGCCCGGACCTCCGGGTCGGCCGCGGCGGCCGCCAGTCCGGCGCGCAGTTCGGCCATCAGGCGGGTGGAGAGCGCGTTGCGGTTGTGCGGCGAGTCGAGGGTGATCGTGGTGACGGCGTCGGCGGTGGTGACGCGGACGAGGGGCTCTGCGCTGGTCATCGGCGGGGCCTGCCTTCCGGCTGAGGGTGGGTCGGACTGCCGCGCCGCCCGGGGTGCCCGGGCGACGCCCGGACGACTCTGGCACGCCCACCCGCCCCTCGGCCAGAGCCACCCTGCGCCGGATCCCGGCGGAAAACCGGTGGTGGCGACCACCACGCGCACGGCAGCATCGCCGCCATGACCACCGACACCGTGCTCCTGCTCGCCCCGCGCATCAACGAGACGGGGCTCCAGCTGCGCACCGCCGCCGGCCGCCGCGGCCTGCGCGCGGCCGTCGCGCAGGCCTGGCAGGCGCCGCCGGAGCTGCTCGGCTCGGCCGTGCACGTGTACGGCGGGCCGCTGTTCGCGGACGCGGTCGGGCGCGAGCTCGACCTGGCGCTCCTGGAGCCGCCGGCGGACTGGCTGGCCCGTCTGCCGCACGCCCTGACCGGCCGGCAGGTGGCCTGCACCACCCTGGCCGAGGCGCGGCGCCTGCGCCGCCGGGCATTCGTCAAGCCGCCCGCGGACAAGCTGTTCGCCGCCCGGGTCTACCCGGACGGCGGCGCGCTGCCGGGCCCCGAGCTGCTGGACGGGGACACTCCGGTCCTGGTCAGCGAGGTGGTGCGGTTCCGCAGCGAGTACCGGCTGTTCGTCCTGGACGGCACGGTACGAGCCGCCTCGCGCTACGCGGTGGACGGCGACCTGTCCGTCGCACCGCTCGGCACGACGAACGACAGCGGGGCGAACGGCAGCGGGGCGGCCGATGCCGAGGTGGACGCCGCCGAGGCGGCCGACGCCCTCGCCTTCACCGCCGAGGTCCTGGCGGCGTCCGGGCCGGGCGCCGCGCTGCCGAGCGCCGTGGTGGTGGACGTCGGGCTCACGGACGACGGCCGCTGGGCCGTGGTCGAGGCCAACGCGGCCTGGGCCAGCGGGGGTTACGCCGCCGACCCGGAGGGCGTCCTCGACGTGGTGCTCCGTGCCGGCGGCCCGGCCGCACGACTCCCCGGCTCCGACCGGCCGTTCCTGCGCGAGCTGCCCGAGGTCGTCCGCTAGGGCTGGGGACCGCGCCGAGGACCGAGCGCAGGACCGCGAAACCCGGGTGCGGCCCGGTCACCCGCTCGGAGAGGATGGTCGCCATGACCACCTCGCACCTCACCCACATCGTCGAGCCGCCCGGAGTCGCCCCCGGGACGGGCTACACCCAGGTCGTCACCGGAACCGGCCGGCTGGTCCTGGTCTCCGGCCAGGTGGCCTTCGACGAGCACCGGAACCTGGTCGGCGCCGGCGACCCCAAGGCGCAGGCACGCCAGATCTTCGAGAACCTGCGCCGCTGCCTGGCCGCCGCCGGGGCCGACTTCTCCGACGTCGTCAAGTTCACCTACTTCATGACCGACATCGGCCACCTCGCCGCCATCCGCGAGGCCCGTGACGAGTACCTCGGCGCCGTGCTCCCGCCGGCCTCCTCCGCGATGCAGGTCTCGGCGCTGTTCCTGCCCGAGGTGCTGATCGAGATCGAGGCCATGGCGGTCGTCCCGGAGTAGCCGACCACCCCCGTCGGCCGGCTCCCCCGGGCCCCGCACTGCTCGGGCCCCGGCGCCGCGGCTCGGGCCCACATCCGCCGCGCCGTCACAGCAGCCGTCACACCGTCCGTCACACCGGCAGGACGGACCCGCCCCGCCGCCCGGCCCACCGGACGGCGGGGCCCATCGCCAGGCCCGCCGCCGCCAGCACCCCGCCCAGGACCGCCCAGCCGACCGGGCCGAAGCCGATCACCGCCGTGGTGACCAGCGCCGGGCCCGCCATCATCGCGGCCGCCGTCCCGGCGTTGTAGACGCCCTGGTAGGCGCCGTGGTCGCGCTCCCCCGCGAGGTCGTAGCTGAGCGCCCAGCCGCCCGCCTGGCCGAGGACCTCGCCGAGCGACTGCAGCGCCACTCCGCCGAGCACCACCAGGGCCGCGACGACCGCGGGCAGGCCGTGCGCCAGCGCGATCACCAGGCAGGAGGCGGCGAGCAGCAGTCCCGCCCGGCCGCAGAGCCGGGCCGCCGTCGCCCGGTCCTCCGTCCCCCGGGTGGCCCGCACCTGCAGGGCGACCACCAGCAGGGTGTTGACGATCAGGGTGCCCGCGACGGTGATGCGCGGCGCCTCGGTGTCCTGGACGATCCACAGCGGCACGCCGACCTCGAGGACGGCGAACTGCAGGCAGAGCACCGAGTTCAGCACCGTGACCACCAGGAAGGGGCCGTCCCGCAGCGCCGGGTTGCGCCGCCGCGCCCGCCGCCCGTCCGGCTCCCCGCCACCGGCCTGCGGTGCGGTCGGCGCCGGGCGCTCGTGGGCGGGCAGACGGTGGAACAGCACGGCGACGACCGCGAAGGAGGTGGCGTCGGCGAGGATCGCCGCCAGGTAGACGGGCCGGGTGTCCACCTGGAGCGCGACCGCGCCGACGGCCGTGCCCAGGCAGATGCCGATGTTGGTCACCACCCGCAGGTAGGCCCGGCCCGCGACCCGGCGCTCGGGCGGCAGCACCTCGGCGTACAGGGCGTTGCGCACCGCGGCGGACCCGCGGTCGACGGCCGCGACCCCGCAGGCCAGCGCGACGAAGGCCGGGTAGCTGTGCACCAGCGCGTACCCGGCGGTGCCGACCGCCTCCGCCACCACCAGCACCACCAGCACCGGCCGGGCGCCCCACCGGTCGGCCGCCCGCCCGGCCGGCACGCTGGCCGCCACCCCGCACAGTCCCGCGGCGGTCATCCCGAGCCCGAGCTGGGCGGCGCTCAGACCGAGCACCCGGGTGAAGAAGAGCACCGCGACGGACAGCGAGAGTCCGTTGCCGACGGTGTTGACCAACGTGGCCCCGGCCAGCCGACGGACCATCGGGTCGGGGTGCAGGCGCCGCCGGACGGCCCCCGGCAGGCCGTTCCCGGCGTCCGGGTCTCCCGCGTTTCCGGGCATGGCGAGCGGAGGTGCGGAAGTCTCCGCAGGTGAGGAGGTCATGCCCTGATCACACCGCCTACCGGGGCGCTGCGGACAATCCTTTAGGCTCTGGCTGAATCCTCGTCGTCGAGCGCCGCAGGAAAGCTCCCGTGCACCGTTTCCGGCTCGGCCTGGCCGACCTCGCCACCACCTGGTTCGCGGTGTCCCCGATCCAGGAGGCCTCCCTCAGCCTGCGGATGTGGACCCACCCCGGCGTCTACCCCCTGCAGAGCCGGGCCTTCGAACGCCTCCGGCCCGTCTTCGAGCGGCTGGACTCCGCGCTGCTGCTCTCCCTCGTCGGCGGGAACCGCTGGATCCCGGACTTCCTGACGCCCCGCCCGGAGGCCCCCGCCGCCGACTTCCGCACCGAGCTGGCGGCCGTCCGCGGGCTGCCGCCGGAGCAGCTGCGCACCGAACTCGAACAGACCTTCCTGCCGCACGGACGCCCCCTGCCCGCCCGGCTGGCCGCCGGACTGGCCGACCCGGCCCGGCTGCTGGCGCGGATCGCCGACGCACTGGAGGAGTACTGGGAGGTCTGCCTGGCCCCGCACTGGTGGCCGCAGGCCCGTAGCGTCCTGGACGCCGACCTCGTCTACCGGGCCCGGCTGCTCTCGCAGTACGGCGCGGCGGCGCTCTTCGCCGACCTGGACCACCGGCTGCACTGGGAGGACGGCGTCCTGTCGATCAACCGCCGCTGGACGGACTGGGACGGCGAGACGGCGGTGGACGGGCGCGGCCTCGTGCTCATCCCGACCTTCTTCGCACGCGGCGCCATCACCATGATCAGCAACGACCGTGCGCCGCAGATCAGCTACCCGGCCCGGGGGCAGGCGGGCATGGACGGCGCCGGCGCCCCGGTCCCGCCGCAGGCCCTGGAGGCGCTGATCGGCGCGCCGAAGGCCCGGCTGCTGACCCTGCTCGCCGAGCCCGCCTCCACCACCGACCTCGCCTACCGGCTCGGGGTCACCCCGGGTGCGGTCAGCCAGCACCTGTCCGTCCTGGCCGCCACCGGGCTGGTCACCCGGGCGCGCCACGGCCGCTCGGTGCTGTACCGGCGCAGCGCGCTCGGGGACGAGCTGACGGGGGCGAACCGGTGACCCGGGCCCGCCACCCTGCACCCCAACTCCCCAGTGGTACAGACCTGTTGACGCATTGGTCCAGTCCTCCTACAGTGCCCCATGCCGCGCCACCCCACGGCGCGGGCACCCATCGCACACGCACCACACCCGCGGTTCTGCGTCACCCTGTCCAACCCCCACAGTCACAGGGAGAACCATGTCCGCTCGATCCCGGGCCGGGCGCCCGCGCGTGCGCAGCAGACTGCTGGCACTGCTCTCCGCCCTGCTCCTCCCGGTCGCCGCGATCACCGCGCTGGCCGCCCCGGCGCACGCCGCCGGAAAGCTCACCGCCACCTTCACCACCGCCGACAACGGCTCCTGGTGGCAGGGCACCTACATCGTCCACAACGACAACGCCACGGCCGTCACCGGCTGGACCCTGGAGTTCGACCTGCCGGCCGGAGTCTCCATCGGCAACAGCTACAACGGCACCGCCACCGTCAACGGCCGGCACGTCACCGCGACCAACGCCTTCTACAACGCCACCGTCAACGCCCACGGCACCACCGAGCCGTACAGCTTCTGGTTCGTCGGCACCGGGCCCGTCGCCGCGCCGGCCAACTGCCGCGTCAACGGCGACAAGTGCGACGGCAGCGCCGACGTCCCGCCGTCCGCCCCCGGCGCACCGGCGGTCACCTCCAGCACCGCGCACACGCTCGCCCTGTCCTGGGCAGCCGCCACCGGCGGGGACTTCCCGGTCGCCTCCTACGACGTGCTGAGCGGCACCACCGTGCTCGGTTCGAGCACGACCACGAGCGCCCTGCTCACCGGCCTCACCCCGGCCACCAGCTACACCCTGACCGTCCGCGCCAAGGACGCCCGCGGCAACACCGGCCCGCTCAGCACCGCCGTCACCGCCGCGACCTTCGACCCGTCGAGCGATCCGACCCCGCCCACGGCGCCGACCGCCCTGCGCTCCACGGCGGTCGGTTCGACGGACGTCACGCTCGCCTGGAACGCCGCGACCGACAACGTCCGGGTCGCCGCGTACGACGTCTACCAGGGCGGCACGCCGGTGGCGACGGTCGGCGGCGGCACGCTGACCGCGACCGTCGGCAGCCTCTCGCCGTCCACCGCCTACACGTTCACCGTCAAGGCCCGCGACCCCGCCGACAACGCCTCGCCGGCCTCCGCACCGCTCACCGTGACCACCTCGGACCTGGTCGGCGCGGGAAAGTACGCCAGGGTCGGCTACTTCGTGCAGTGGGGCATCTACGGCCGCCAGTACTTCGTCAAGAACCTCGACACCTCGGGCAGCGCGGCCAAGCTGGACGTCGTCAACTACGCCTTCGAGAACATCGATCCGGTCAACCTGACCTGCCTGGCGGGCGTCACCAAGGGCACCACCGCCAACCCGCAGGACCCGGACCAGGGCACCGGCGCCGGTGACGCCGACGCCGACTACGCCCGCCCGATGAGCGCCGCCCAGTCGGTGGACGGCGTGGCCGACGACGGCTGGGGCAAACTCCGCGGCAACCTCAACCAGTTGAAGAAGCTCAAGGCCAAGTACCCGAACCTCAAGGTGGTCGTCTCGCTCGGCGGCTGGACGTACTCCAAGTACTTCTCGGACGCCGCCGCCACCGACGCCTCCCGCCAGAAGTTCGTCAAGTCCTGCGTCGACACCTGGATCAAGGGCAACCTGCCGGTCTACAACGGCGCCGGCGGCGACGGCGTCGCGGCCGGGATCTTCGACGGCATCGACCTCGACTGGGAGTGGCCCGGCTCCGGCGACGGCCACGCCGGCAACCACTGGAGCGCCGCCGACAAGGGCAACCTGACCCTGCTGCTGGCCGAGTTCCGCAAGCAGCTGGACGCGCTGGGCGGCTCGCACAAGCTGCTCACCGCCTTCACCCCGGCCGACCCGGCGAAGGTCGCCGCGGGATGGGACCTGACGAAGATCTTCGGCTCGCTGGACATCGCCAACGTCCAGGGGTACGACTTCCACGGCTCCGGCAGCGACAACTCCTGGGAACCCGGCCGCACCGGCCACCAGGCCAACCTCTACACCGACCCGAACGACCCGTACACCACCCATTTCAGCGTGGACGCGGCGGTCCGGACGTACCTGGACGCCGGGGTCAACCCGCGCAAGCTCACCATCGGCTTCCCGTTCTACGGGCGCGGCTGGCAGGGCGTGGCGGACGGCGGCGCCAAGGGCGTCTGGCAGTCCGCGAACGGTGCCGCCCCCGGCCAGTTCGCGGAGGAGGCCGGTACCCGCGGCTACCAGAACCTGCTCACCGGAGTGCCCGGGCTCACCGTCTACCACGATCCCAAGTCGGTCTCGACGTACGGCTACACGGGAGCCGGCGGGCAGTGGTGGAGCTTCGACGACGCCTGGTCGATCGGCCAGAAGGCGGCCTACCTCAAGTCGAAGAACCTGCTCGGCGGAATGATCTGGGAGATGTCCGGCGACACCCCGTCCGGCACGCTCATCGGCGCCCTCGACGCCGGTCTCAAGTAGCCCGGTCCGAAAGGCCGGTGACACCGAAGGGCCCGTGCCACCCGAGAGGCCGGTGCCCCTCCCCGCGGGGAGGGGCACCGGCCCCGGGTCCGCCGCTACCGCGAGGCCAGCGCCGACAGCTTCCGCGCGGCGCGGTACTGCCGCAGCACCTGGGCGAAGGTGGTGTGCCCCTGGGTGGTCCGGGCGAAGGCCCGCCAGGCCGGCGGCACCAGGCAGACCGCCGCGTGGAACAGGTACGGCCGCCGCTCGAACGCCGCCAGCAGCTGCTTGCCGGCCCGCATCTCCACGCCCAGCCCGGCCTTGACGGCGAACGCGTAGTTCAGCGCCTCGCGCCGCACCGACGCGGCGTTGCCCGCCTCGGCGACCTTCACCGCCCACTCGCCGGCCAGCCGGCCCGAGCGCAGCGCGTACGAGATGCCCTCGCGGGTCCACGGCTCCAGCAGGCCGGCCGCGTCGCCCGCGACCAGCACCCGGCCGCGGGAGAGCGGCGAGTCCTCGGCCCGGCAGCGGGTCAGGTGGCCGGACTCGACGGTCGGGGTGAAGCCGGACAGCCCCAGCCGCCGGATGTAGTCGGCGAGGTACTGCTTGGTCCGCTCGCCGTCACCGCGCGCCGAGATGACGCCGACGGTCAGACTGCTCGACTCCGTCTTGGGGAACACCCAGCCGTAACTGCCGGGCAGCGGGCCCCAGTCGAGGTGGATCCGGCCGGACCAGTCCGCGGCGACCTGCGGCGGCACCGGGATCTCCGCCTCCAGGCCGAGGTCGATCTGGTCGAAGGTGACGCCGACGTGCCGGGCGATCCGGCTCGCGCTGCCGTCCGCGCCGACCACGGCGCGCGCCTCGAAGCTCCGCCCGTCGGCGGCCGTCACCAGCGCCGTCCGGTGCTCTCCGCCCCGCTGCTCGACACCGGTGACGGTCACTCCGGTGACCAGCACCGCCCCGGCCTGCTTGGCCGCCTGCACCAGGCGCAGGTCGAACTCGTCCCGGTTCACCAGGCCGAAGAGCATCCGCTGGGAACGACGCGTCCGGGTGAACCGGCCCTGGTACGCGAAGGTGACGGCGTGCACCCGGTCCTGCAGGGGCAGCCGGAAGTCCGGCGGCAGGCTGTCCCGGGACGGGCCGATGATGCCACCGCCACAGGTCTTGTAGCGGGGGTGCTCGGCCTTGTCGAGGAGCAGCACCCGGCGGCCCTGGACGGCGGCGGCGTGCGCGGCCGAGGCCCCGGCCGGCCCGGCGCCGACCACCACGACGTCCCAGACGCCCTCCAGGGCGTCGGACTGCGGCCGCCCGTCGCGCGGCTCGGCCGTCACGGCGGGCCCACCGGCGGGCGTCGCGTCGGGCCTCTCCTCGGACGGCACGGCGGGCGTCGCGTCAGGCGCCGCGTCGGCTCTCCCCCCGGCTCTCGTCCGGTCGGCCGCACCGGCCGCATCGGGCGCCGCCTGGGGCGCCGGTCCTGACGCCTCGCCCGAGGGCTGACCTGACGGCTGCCCGGACACCTCGGCGTCGAGCGGCGAGGACCCGGTGTCGAGCGGGCTACGGGAATCGGAGCTTCCGGAGTCAGTCACGACGAGCAATCCTATGCGTCCGCCGGGCCCGCCGGTGGCCGCGCCGCCCCGAACTCCGGGCCGGGCCGCGCAGCACGCCTCCGGGGCCCCGCGGAACCGGCGGACCGGCCCGCGCGCCGGGCCCGTGCGCCGGGCCACCCCGCCGAGCCCGTCCACCGGACCGCCCCGCCCGACTCCGCCTATGATCGGCGGTACCCCAACCACTCCCCTCCGTCCGCGGCACCCCGCGGCCGGAGCCGCCCCCACGGAGTCCCCGAATGTCACAGCCCCTGGTCGACGCCGTCCGGTCCCTGATGGACCGTGCCCGCACCGACCTCGCCGAACTGGTCGCGTTCCCCTCGGTCGCCGACCCGCGCCAGTTCCCCGTCGAGGAGTGCGAGAAGGCCGCCCGCTGGGTCGCCGACGCCTTCGCCGCCGAGGGCCTGACCGGCATCCGGCTGCTGGACACCCCGGACGGCACCCAGTCCGTCTACGGCGAGCTGCCCGGCCCCGAGGGCGCGCCGACCGTCCTGCTCTACTCGCACTACGACGTCCAGCCGCCGCTCGACGAGGACGCCTGGCTCAGCCCCGCGTTCGAGCTGACCGAGCGGGACGGCCGCTGGTACGGGCGCGGCGCCGCGGACTGCAAGGGCAACATCCTGATGCACCTGACCGCCCTGCGGGCGCTGCGCCGGGTGTACGGCGACGGCTACCCGGTCGGCCTGAAGGTCATCGTCGAGGGTTCGGAGGAGCAGGGCACCGGCGGTCTGGAGCGCTACGCCGAGGCCCACCCCGAGCTGCTCGCCGCCGACGCCATCATCATCGGCGACACCGGCAACTTCGCCCCCGGCCTGCCCACCGTGACCGCCTCGCTGCGCGGCATGACCGTCGTCGAGGTCGCCGTCAGCACGCTGGCCGGCAACCTGCACTCCGGAGCCTTCGGCGGCGCCGCCCCGGACGCACTGCAGGTGCTGGTGCGGATGCTCGCCTCGCTGCACGACGAGCACGGCGACGTCGCGGTGGCCGGCCTGACCACCGACCAGACCTGGACCGGCGTCCAGTACGCGGAGGAGCAGTTCCGCTCGGACGCCAGGGTCCTCGACGGAGTCGCCCTGACCGGCACGGGCACGATCGCCGACCGCCTCTGGGCGCGGCCGTCCGTCACCGTCCTCGGCATCGACGCCCCGCCGGTGATCGGCGCCACCTCCTCGGTGCAGGCGGCCGCCAAGGCGCTGGTCAGCCTGCGCGTCGCCCCGGGCAGCGACGCCGACGCCGCCCAGGAGGCGCTGGTCGCCCACCTGGAGGCGCAGGTGCCGCTGGGTGCCCGGGTGACCATCGAGCGCCAGGGCAACGGCTCCCCGTTCACCGCGGACACCACCGGCCCCGCGTACGAGGCGATGGGCGAGGCGATGGCTGAGGCCTTCGGCACCGCGATGGTCGCCTCCGGCGAGGGCGGCTCGATCCCGCTCTGCAACACGCTGCGCTCGCTGTACCCGCAGGCCGAGATCGTGCTCATCGGCGTGGAGGAGCCGACCACCCAGATCCACGCGGTCAACGAGAGCGTCGACCCGCTGGAGCTGGAGCGGATGGCCCTCACCGAGGCCCTGTTCCTGCGCCGTTACGCCGAGCTGCGCTCCGTCTGACGCGCGCCGCTGCGGGAGCCGGGGCCGCCGCCCGCGCCGCCCCGGCCACCGGGCCCGCCCGGCCGCCCGCCGCTGAGCCGGCGGGCGACGGCGGTCACCGCCGCGTAGCCGAGCGCGCCCACGGCGAGCCCGGCGCCGGCACCGAAGCAGACCTCCGGGACGAGGTTGCGCCGCAGCGGGGCGAGCCGGTGCAGCACCCCGACCGCCGTCGCCGCGCCGAGCGCCGCGACGGCGGTCCGGCGGGTCCGGGGCGCGAGCGCGACGGCCGGGCGCACCGGCTCGACCGCCCGCACCGCACGCGCCGCCCAGCCGGCCATCGCGGCCAGCGCGAGGGCCGAACTGCCGTACTGCAGCGCGGAGTAGAGCGGGACGCCGGCCACCTGGCGGTTCAGCTCCGGCAACAGCCGCACGCCCAGTCGGCCCTCGTGGGTGAAGGCGTCCCAGCCGACGTGGGTGGCGGCGCCGATCGCCGCCGACGCGGCGAACCAGGCCGCGCCCGCCCCGTCGGCGCCGGGCCGCCGCACCGTCAGCGCCTCGGCCGCGCCCGCCCACCGGTCGGGGAGCAGAGCGACCAGCGGGGCGCGCAGCAGCCCGTGCCAGCCGGCCACCAGCACCCCGGCGATCGCCACGTCCAGCGTGGGCACGGCCCACCAGCTGTGCGTCAGACCGCCGTGCCGGTACACCCCGGGAAGCAGCGACTCGGCGAAGAACGGCACGTCGGGCGCCATCGACCCGGCGACCAGGGCCGAGGCCACCAGCGGCCCGCGCTGCCCGGCGGCGCGCAGCAGGGGCAGGACGGCGGCGGGGTGGCTCAGTGTGAACGGCATGCCCCCATCCTCCCGCCCGCGCCCGGCCGCCGGCCAACGCCCCCGGTCGTGGGCCACCACGCCGCGTCCGACGTCCCCCGGGCCGTCCGGCGTCGCCCCGCGGACGCGGGTGTGAACACAGGTCCCGGCCCGGCGTGGACCGTCGGGCCCGCGCTACGCCGCGTCCGCCGTGCTGGTCAGGCCGAGGGCCACCCGGCGGCCGGCCTCCAGGTAGCGCAGCTCACCGCTACGGCGGGCGTCCAGGGCGGCGGCGAGGCGGCGGCAGCGGCTCGGGGGCAGCAGGTCGGCGGCCTCGGCCAGGGTGACGAAGCGCCAGCCGCGCAGCTCCTCCGGCTGGAGCAGCAGGCTCTGGCGGGCGGCGGAGTCGAGCTGGCCGCCGTCGTACATCAGGCGCAGACCGCCGCGGCGCGGTCCGGTGCGCGGCTCCCAGTCGACGGCGAGCAGGCGCAGGACGGACGGGTCCAGCCGCAGACCGAGCTCCTCCGCGGTCTCGCGCAGGGCGGCGTCGGTGGGGGCCTCGCCGCGTTCGACCACGCCTCCGGGGAAGTCCCAGTCGGGCTTGTAGACCGGGTCGACCAGGAGGACGCGGTCCTGCTCGTCGAAGAGCAGCACGGCGGAGGCCACGGTGTCCCCGGTCGGGTCCGGGGTCTGGACGATCGGGCAGCGCGCGGCACCGACCCGGACCAGCTCGGCGATCCGGTGCGCGGTCTCGCGCGGGGTGAGTTCGCTGGTGTCGAGCATCCGGGCGTCCTCGACCAGCCAGCGCCGGGCGGCCCGGTACCGGGCCACGTGCTCCAGGCACCAGGTGCGGACCCGCTCGCTGGCCTGCGGATCGTCCGGGCACTCGTCGCGACGGGCGATGCGGTCGCGCAGGATCGTTTCTTCTGGGTCCAGGACGAAATGGTGCACCGCGATGCCGTTCGAGGCGAGGTCACCGAAGATCTCGTCCCGGTAGTCCTCTCTGAGCAGGGTCATCGGGACCACCAGCGGGCCCGCGACCTCGCCGAGCAGCGCGGCCGCCGTCTCGGGGACGAGCCGGCGCCACGCCGCCAGGTCCTGGAAGTCGGACACCGTCGCCAGCCGGTCGGCCGGGAGCATCCGCCGCAGGCCGAAGCCCACCAGCTCGGGATCGAAGAGCACGCTCCCGGGCAGCAGTTCCACCAGCTCTCGGCAGGCACTCGTCTTGCCCGCCCCGAATGTGCCATTGACCCAGACGATCACAACGTCCCCTGCCCTCGACTTGCCCCGATGCCGTTCGCACCGGGCAGCGCCCCCGTCGGCCGAACCAGCGCCACCCGTGGTGGTACCCGCGCCACGCCGCTCCCCATGCCTCCCCCGCGTGCCCGCCGTGTCCGCCCCGGTCCGCCCCCTTGACGGCGGCATGTGCCCGGGCGAGCGGCCATCCGCCCAGCCACCCCAGTCCGTCCGGCCCCAGGAGGGACGGCACACGGCGGCCACGCGCCCCGCCCGCGCGCCCGGGGCGCCCTCCTGCGCCGGCCACGCGCGCCCGGGCCGCCGTCCCGCGCCGCCTGGGCACGCCCGGGGTGCCGTCTTGCGCCGCGCACGCCCCGGCACGTACAGAGGGACGATGAAGCTGCTTCCCGTCGGCCGCGTCGTCGTCATCGGCTCCGTCAACACCGACCGCATCCTCCGCTGCCCCGTGCTGCCCGCCCCCGGCGAGACCGTCCTCGCCGCCGACGCCACCCGGGGGTTCGGCGGCAAGGGTGCGAACCAGGCCGTCGCGGCGGCCCGGATGGGGGCCGCGACGCACCTGGTGGCCAAGGTCGGCGGGGACGCCGACGGCCGGGCGGCGCTGGCCGATCTGCAGGGCGCGGAGGTCGAGACGGGCGCCGTGCTCACGCACCCCGACGCGCCCACCGGCGAGGCGATCGTCATGGTCGACCCGGGCGGCGAGAACAGCATCGTCGTCGTCCCGGGCGCCAACGCCCACCTGACCGCCGCCGAGGTCACCGCCGCGCTCGCCGCGCTCCGCCCGCGCCCCCTCGACGTGGTCCTCACCAGCGGCGAGGTCCCCGCGGAGTGCATCCGGGCGACGGCGGCCGCGCTCGCCGGCGCCGACACCCGCTGGGTGCACAACGCCGCGCCCGCCGGCGCGCTGCCCGACACCGGCCCCGCCGGGCGCCGGCCCCTGATCGTCGCCAACGCCGTCGAGGCCCGCCAGCTCACCGGCGCCCCGACCGTCGAGGAGGCCGCCCGGATCCTCGCCGGTACGGGCCACCGTCCCGGCCGGGACGGTGGCGACGGCACGGGCAGCACGGACGGCACGGGCAGCGCGGCGGCACGGAGCGGCCGGGTCGCCGGCGCCGTGCTCACCCTGGGCGCCGACGGCGCACTGGTCGCCGCGGACGGGCGGCTGACCCGGCTGCCCGCACCCGCCGTCCGGGTCGTCGACACGACGGGTGCCGGCGACGTCTTCTGCGGCGCCCTCGCCGCCGGACTCGCCCGCGGAACGGCCCTGCCCGAAGCCGCCGCCGCGGCCGTGGCCGCCGGGGCGTTCGCCGTCACCGCCCTCGGCGCCCGCGGCGCCCTCCCCCGCCCCGCGGATCTCGGCCCCACCGACCCAGGAGCCACCGACCTCTGACCCACCGACGACAGCCCCACCGGCCACCACCCGCCGCAGCGGTGACCCCCGCAGCGCCGAGCAGCGCCCCGGGAGTGACCCGGACCAGGACGCGCCAGGGGCACCCGGGCCGCGAACGCCCGGGCACCCCTGCCCCTCACCGGGCCGCCGGAGCTACGGCCGCCCCATGAACGCCGGGTAGTAGCCGCTGCTGATCCCCGAGATCCGGATCGTCGTCCCCGGCCGGGCCGCCTCGACGTACTGGTTGTTGCCCAGGTAGATCGCCACGTGCTGGATGCCCCGCGCCGTCCCGTCGGGGGACCAGAAGAGCAGGTCGCCCCGGCGCAGCTGGCTCGCCTTGACCGGCGTGGTGGCCGCGTACTGGTCGTTGGCCACCCGCGGCAGGTCGATGCCGCCGCGCCGGAAGGACTGCTGCACCAGGCCGGAGCAGTCGTAGCCGTTCGGCCCGTTGCCCGCGGTCACGAAGGGCTTGCCCAGCTGCGCGAGGGCGAACTGCACCGCGTCCTCGACGTCCCGGTCGCCCGCCACCGCGTCGGAGGAGGACCCCACCGAGCCCGACGCACTCGGCGAGGACGAGGAGGACGAGGCCGACCCGCCCCCGGTCCGCGCCAGGTAGATGTCGTAGTGGGTGGTCCAGCGCCACTCGCCCTTGCTGTTCTTGAACCAGTACCGCGACCCGTCCCAGCCCTGCTTGATCCCGCCGGACCCGGTGGACTTCGCCGCCGACGAGGAGCCGCCGCCCGTGCGCGCCGCGTACACGTCGTAGTGCGAGGTCCAGCGCCACTGCCCCTGGCTGTTCTTGAACCAGTACCGCGAGCCGTCCCAGCCGGCGTGCGCCGGTGCCGGCTCGGCGGCCGCGGGGCTCACGCTGGTGCCGAGGCCGATCACGCCCGCACCGGCCGCGATCACGGCCACCATGCCTATCCCCCGGCGGACCCGCGACGCGCGGGCCGGACGGGCGGGGCGGGCGGCGGCCCGCTGGTCGGCGGTGGCGGCGGCGGTGCGCTGCCCGGTCGGTTCGTCGGCGGCACCCGGCGCGCCGGTGTTGACGGAGCTCATCCTGCTGACTTCCTTCACTGCTGCGAACCCGCCGCCACGGGGGCGGCTGCGGAAACGGCTGCGGACACGCGGTGCGTCCCGGCGAGGCACGCACCGACCGGCAGTCCCCGTCCGACATGCCGCGGCCTCCGGCCGTGCGACCGGAAGCCGCGGCATGTCGCCCAGGGATTCAGTTCTGCCTGCGTGTCACGTTAGGCACGCGTCCGCTCACAGCGCGCAGTGGAGTGCGCCAATGGAAGGGTTCACGGCGGGTGAGCACCGACGGTGCATCAGGGTGAACACCCGTCATCGGACGCCGTCCGACGCCTCCTCAGTCGCGTCCGGCGGCCTGCGCGAGCAGCTGCTTCTTCAGCACCTTCCCCAAGGCGTTCCTGGGCAGTTCGGGCACCAGCACGACCCGGCGGGGGCGCTTGTGCACCGAGAGCCGCTCCGCCACGAAGGCCGTCAGCTGGTCACCCGTCACGGCGCCGTCCGGGATGACGAACGCGACGATCGCCTGCCCGAGGTCCTCGTCCGGCGCGCCGACCACCGCCGCGTCGGCGACCGCCGGGTGGTCGCGCAGTGCGGCCTCCACCTCTCCGGCGCCGATCCGGTAGCCGCCGCTCTTGATCAGGTCGACGGAGGCGCGGCCGACGATCCGGTGGAAGCCGTCCTCCCCGATCACGGCGACGTCGCCGGTGCGGAACCAGCCGTCGGGCGTCCAGGCCTCGGCGTCCGCGTCGGGCCGGTTGAGGTAGCCGCTGAACAGCGTCGGGCCGGCGACCTGCAGTTCCCCGACGCTCTCCCCGTCCCTGGGCACGGGCGCGCCGTCCTCGCCGACCAGCCGGGTGCGGACCCCGTCCAGCGGCAGGCCGACGCTGCCGGGCCGGCGCTCGCCGTCCGCCCGGGTGCTGACGGTGATCAGCGACTCGGTCATCCCGTACCGCTCGATCGGGGCGTGCCCGGTCAGCGCCGCCAGCTTCTCGAACACCGGCACCGGCAGCGGCGCGCTGCCGGAGACCAGCAGCCGGGCCCCGGAGAGCCGGGCCGCCGCCTCCGGATCGCCCGCCAGCCGGGACCAGACGGTCGGCACGCCGAAGTAGAGGCTGCCGCCCGCGGCGGCGTACCCGGCCGGGGTGGGCCGCCCGGTGTGCACGAGCCGGCTGCCGGTGCGCAGTGCGCCGAGCACCCCCAGCAGCAGGCCGTGCACGTGGAACAGCGGCAGACCGTGCACGAGCGTGTCGTCGGCGGTCCACTGCCAGGCGGCGGCGAGCGCGTCCAGGTCGGCGGCGATCGCCGCGCGGGGGATCACGGCCCCCTTGGGAGCCCCGGTGGTGCCCGAGGTGTAGAGGACGAAGCCGGTGGCGTCCGCGGGGGGTTCGGCGTGGCGGGCGGTGGACCGCTCCGCGGGGTCCACCGGCAGGAGCTCCACGCCCCCGCGGCCCGCCGCCGCGTCCGCCAGGCCGTCGACCTCCTCGCCCACGGCGTGCGCGAGCAGCGCCGCGCCCGAGTCGCGCAGGATGTGCTCGCGCTCCTTCGGCCCGGAGTCGGGCGGAAGCGGCACCACGGGCACGCCCGCCAACAGGCCGCCGACCACGGCCACCACCGTCTCGGCGGTGGGCCGGGCCAGCACGGCGAGCGCGGGGGCGCCGGCCACCCGGTCGGCGACGGCGGACGCCGCGCCCAGCAGCTCCTCCCGGGACAGCGCCCGCCCGTCGATCCGCAGCGCGTCGGCCGCGTCCCCGAAGCCGCCCTGAAGTGCGGTCAGCAGTGCCATGCTTCCGTCCCCTCGCCCTCGTCCTCGTCCCGGCGCGGCCGCTCCGCGCCGTCGTCCCGCGTTCTCGCGCCGACTCTACGGTCCGCGGCCGCCGGGCCCGCGGCGCACCCGGCGCTTCGCCGCGCGTGCACCGGGCCGCGCCGCGCACGACGGAGGGCGTGGCACCGAGCACCCGGCGCCACGCCCTCCAGTCCTCCCCGCGGGGATCAGCCCTTGCGGGCCTTCACCTCGGCGGTGAGCTGCGGCAGCACGGCGAAGAGGTCGCCGACCACGCCGTAGTCGACCAGCTCGAAGATCGGGGCCTCGGGGTCCTTGTTGACGGCCACGATGGTCTTCGAGGTCTGCATGCCGGCCCGGTGCTGGATCGCACCGGAGATGCCCGCCGCGATGTACAGCTGCGGCGAGACCTGCTTGCCGGTCTGGCCGACCTGGTTGCTGTGCGGGTACCAGCCGGCGTCGACCGCGGCACGGGAGGCGCCGACGGCCGCGCCCAGCGCGTCCGCGAGCTCCTCGACCACGCCGAAGCCCGAGGCCTCGCCGACACCGCGGCCGCCGGAGACGACGATCGCGGCCTCCGTCAGTTCCGGACGGCCGGAGGAGACGCGCGGGGTGCGCGAGGTGACCTTGGCGGCGTTGCCGGTGAACTCCACCGACACGTTCTCCACCGCACCGGCGGCCGCGGCGGCCTCGGGGGCCACCGCGTTCGGCTTGACGGTGATGACCGGGGCGCCCGTGGTGACCTTCGACTTCACCTGGAAGGACGCGGCGAACACCGACTGGGTGGCGACCGGACCGCCGTCGCCGGCCTCCAGGTCGACGGCGTCGGTGATGATGCCGGAGCCCAGCCGCAGCGCGACGCGGGCGGCGACCTCCTTGCCCTCGCCGGAGGAGGTGACCAGGACGGCGGCGACGCCGTTGGCCTTGGCGATCTGGGCCAGGGCGTCCACCTTGGGGACGACCAGCTGCTCGGTGAACTCGGCGCCGTCGGCGACGTACACCTTCGCGGCGCCGAACTCGGCGGCCTTGGCGGCGATGTCGGCCGCGGCGCCGCCGGCGCCCAGCACGACCGCGGACGGCTCGCCGATCCGGCGGGCCAGGGTCAGCAGTTCGAGGGCCGGCTTGCGGACCACACCGTCGGCGTGGTCCACCAGAACCAGGATCTCAGCCATGATTCGTTGCTCCTGATCGATCGTTGGATGCGCGAACGGGTGGGACTAGATGAACTTCTGGTCGGCGAGGAAGCCGGCGAGCGCCTTGCCGCCCTCGCCCTCGTCCTTGACGACGGTGCCCGCGCTGCGCGCCGGACGCGCCGCCACCGACTCGACCGCCGTCCACGAA
>NZ_JBITCO010000032.1:0-78683 GCF_044453265.1 Kitasatospora sp. NPDC051705
TCCCCGCTCCGAAAAGCGAATCCGACCGCAATCCGATAAAACGAGCACGCCGAATACGCACCGAGCCGCGACAAAGCGCGACCCAGCCCGAGCCGTGAAGTGGTGTTTCAGGGGATTGGCTGCCCCGGGACCGTCCGCGCCGATGCGTGTCCGGTGCTCCCTGCCAGGCAACTCGAAGAACTCTACGCGTCTTCGGGGCCGGATGCAAACGTCGCGCAAAGAGCCGGCCGGGCCCCGGGGAGAGGGGTCCGGCCGGCTCGATCGCGGGGCGGGGGCTCAGCTGTTGGTGGGGAAACCGAGGTTGATGCCGCCGTGCGAGGGGTCCAGCCAGCGCTGGGTGACGGCCTTGCCGCGGGTGAAGAACTGGACGCCGTCCGGGCCGTACGCGTGGGCGTCGCCGAACAGCGAGGCCTTCCAGCCGCCGAAGGAGTAGTAGGCGACGGGGACGGGGATCGGCACATTGATGCCGACCATCCCGACCTCCACCTCGAACTGGAAGCGCCGCGCGGCGCCGCCGTCGTTGGTGAAGAGGGCGGTGCCGTTGCCGTAGGGGTTGCTGTTGATCAGCGCCAGGCCCTCCTCGTAGGAGGAGACCCGCACGACCGAGAGGATCGGGCCGAAGATCTCGTCGTTGTAGACGGACATGCCCGGCTTCACGTGGTCGAACAGGGTGGGGCCGAGCCAGAAGCCGTCCGAGGTCGGGGCGCCGTTTGCGTCCTCGGCGGTGATCGGGTGCTTGCGGCCGTCGACGGCGAGCTCGGCGCCGTCGGCGAGGCCGGACTCGACGTAGGAGGTGACCTTGTCGCGGTGCTGGCCGGTGACCAGCGGCCCCATCTCGGAGTCGCCGTTGCAGCCCGGGCCGACCTTCAGGGTGGCGACGCGCTGCTTGATCTTGTCGACCAGCTCGTCGCCGATCGGGTCGACCGCGACCAGGACGGACACGGCCATGCAACGCTCGCCCGCCGCGCCGAAGCCGGCGTTGACGGCGGCGTCGGCCGCGAGGTCCAGGTCGGCGTCCGGCAGGACCAGCATGTGGTTCTTGGCGCCGCCCAGGGCCTGCACGCGCTTGCCGTAGCGGGTGCCGGTCTCGTAGACGTAGCGCGCGATCGGGGTGGAGCCGACGAAGCTGACGGACTTGATGTCCGGGTGCTCCAGCAGGCGGTCCACGGCGGTCTTGTCGCCGTGCACGACGTTGAAGACGCCGTCCGGCAGACCGGCCTCCTTCCACAGCCCGGCGAGGAAGTTCGCGGCGGACGGGTCCTTCTCCGAGGGCTTGAGCACGACGGTGTTGCCGGCCGCGATGGCGATCGGGAAGAACCACATCGGCACCATGGCCGGGAAGTTGAACGGCGAGATGACCGCGACCGGGCCGAGCGGCTGGCGGATCGAGTAGACGTCGATGCCGGTGGACGCCTGCTCGGTGAAGCCGCCCTTGAGGAGCTGCGGGATGCCGCAGGCGTACTCGACGACCTCCAGGCCGCGGGCGATCTCGCCCAGCGCGTCGGAGTGCACCTTGCCGTGCTCGGACACGATGATCGCGGCCAGCTCGTCGCGGCGGGCGTTCAGCAGCTCGCGGAAGGCGAAGAGCACCGTGCTGCGCCTGGCGACCGAGGCGGTGCGCCAGTCGGCGAAGGCCGCGGCCGCGGCGGCCACCGCCTGGTCGACCTCGGCGATGCCGGCGAAGTCGACCTGGCCGGAGACCTGGCCGGTGGCCGGGTCGAAGAGGTCGCCGCGGCGGGGCGCCGCGCCGGCGGTGGCGACCGGCTCGCCGTCGATCCAGTGAATGATGTGCTTGCTCAAGTCCGTCTGCCTCCGAAGTCCCGGGCGGCGTCCTGCCGCCGGTCCTGTCTGGCGCCGCCCGCGAGTGGGCCGGGCGACGGGTTCACGGGGCTACCGCGCTCTTCTCCCCAGTCTGGTCGCCGTCGTGCCAGGCCTCAACGAACAGGCTGACGGGGATCGCGGATTCAGCCTTACAGGTCGTCCGGTCGCTCGGCCGGACGGGTGAGTGCGTGCGGGTCCACCCCCGGACGGCTCAGGCTTCGCCGTCCTCCAGGTACGGGTCGTGCAGGCCGTCGGCGGCCTCCTGGGTCTCCAGCAGGTCGAGCCGCAGGTCCTGCGCCCAGGCCAGCGCCCACCGCTTCAGCCCGTCCACCGCCCCCGGTGCGACGCCCCGGGCCCGGAACCGGCCGTCCGCCGCCTCGGCCAGCGTCTCCAGCCGGTCGGCGAGCACGGCGGGCTGCAGGTCCGCGTCGAGTTCCCCGGCGAGGGCGAGGAGCTCGCCCTCCCGGTAGCAGGCGGTGAGGGCGTGCACGTCGACCAGGTCGCGCGGCATGCCCCGGTCGACCAGCAGGGCCGTGGCCAGCGCGGCCGCGTCCTCCAGGGCGACGACGGGCAGCAGCACGGACGGCTCGCCGGTCGGCGGCGCGGAGAGCTCGAGCCGGACCGGCCGGTGGCCGAGCGGCTCCTTGCGCAGCTCCACCGAGTGCGACCGCCCGCCGAGCGCGAGCCGCACGGTCAGCTGCTCCAGGCGCGGCGTGCCCGGCCGTTCGACGACCCCGCCACCGGCCGCGCGGTACGCCTCGGCCAGCGCGGCCGCAACCTCCGGGAGGTCGGCGTCGCCGGTGACCAGGGTGAGCCCGTCCTGCGGGCAGGCCGCGACGCCGTGGGCGCGCAGCGCGTGCCCGCCGGCCAGGGCCAGCCCGTACCGGTCACAGACGGGGGCGGCGGGCGCGGCGAGGCGCAGCTGGGCCGCGCCCGGTCGCAGGGGCGCGTCGACGGTGTCCGGCGCGGTGGTCACGCCTCCAGTCTGCCGCGATCGCCCGGGTCGCGCGCCACCGTCGGCCGCGGGAGCGCCCCACCGTGGGAGCACCCACCGCCGGAGCCACCTGCCATCCACCGCCCCGCCGTCCCGGGCCCCGGTGCCGGGGCGGCGGGGTCACCGGTCGCTGAGCCCGGCCGCGGCCTCGTGCAGCGCCAGCTCCAGCAGCACCGGGTCGTTGAGCCGACCGGACCCGTCCGGCGGGACCAGCCAGCGGACGCCGCCGCCGCTGCGCCCGGGGTGCGGGACGACGACCCAGGTGCCCTCCCCCGCACCCCGCACTCCGGTACCGACCCAGCGGGCGGCGGTGCCGACCGGCACCAGGAAGCTGACGTGCTCGTCCGCGAAGTCGGCGAGGACCGGGCCGCAGGAGCCGGTGTTCAGGATGTCCAGGGCGGGGTGCCCGAGTCGTCCGGGGACGGCGAGGACGTCCCAGCGGCGGCCGGCCGGCAACAGCATCAGTCCCAGTCCGGTGCGTTCCCACTGCGCCCGGAACGCCGCCGGGTCCGGTGTGGCCTGGGCGAGCCAGTGCAGTCCGGTGCTCTCCATGTCTGTCCCCGCTTCTTGCCGCTCGTCGGTGGTCAGGGCGCGGCGGGGGAACGAGACCCGCCGTCCACCAGGGAGAGGCGGACGGCGGGTCTCTCTTACACGTATCCGGCACCCCGGATCTACCGGCCCGGGCCGGCGGTCGGCGGCCGGCTCAGCGATCGCGGCTCAGCGGTCGCGACCGCCGGCTCAGCTGTCGAAGCCGAGCCCCAGCCGGTCGAGCGTGCGCAGCCAGAGGTTGCGGTGGCCGCCGTTGCGGTCGGCGCGCTCCAGCGACCGGGTGGTGATCTCGATCCCGGCCCAGCGGACCGGCTCGGGCGGGAAGGGCATCGGCTTGCTGCGGACCATGTCCAGCGAGGTGCGCTCGGTGCGCTCCCCGGAGAGCAGGTCGAGCATCACCTCGGCGCCGAAGCGGGTCGCGCCGACGCCGAGCCCGGTGTAGCCGGCCGCGTAGGCGACCTTGCCCCGGTAGGCGGTGTCGAAGAAGGCGGAGAAGCGGCTGCAGGTGTCGATGGCCCCGCCCCAGGCGTTGGTGAAGCGCAGCCCCTCCAGCTGCGGGAAGCAGCGGAAGAAGTGGGTGGCGAGGGTCCGGAAGGTCTCCGGCCGCTGGTCGTAGTCGTGCCGGACGTGGCCGCCGTAGTGGTAGACCGCGTCGTAGCCTCCCCAGAGGATCCGGTTGTCGGCGGAGAGCCGGAAGTAGTGGAACTTGTTGGCGCTGTCGCCGAGCCCCTGCCGGCCGCGCCAGCCGATCGCGGCGAGCTGCTCGTCGTTCAGCGGCTCGGTCATCAGCGCGTAGTCGTACACCGGGACGACGTACGGGCGGACGCGCTTGACCAGGGACGGGAAGACGTTGGTGCCGAGCGCCACGCGGCGGGCGAAGACCCGCCCGTACGGGGTGCGGACGGCGGTGCCGCTGCCGTACTCCCGCAGGTCGGTGGCCCGGGTGTGCTCGAAGATCCGCACGCCCTGGCCGAGGCAGGCCTCCTTGAGGCCCCAGGCGAGCTTGGCGGGGTGGACCATGGCCACGCCCTCCTTGTCCCAGAGGCCGCCGAGGAAGGTCGGCGAGTTCACCTCGGCGCGCAGCGCGTCGGCGTCCAGGACGGTGAGCTCGAAGCCGTAGCGGGTCACGGCCTCGGCGATCTCGTGGAGCTCCTCCAGCTGGTGGGGCTGGGTGGCGACGTCGATCTCGCCGGTGCGCTCCCATTCGGCGTCGATGCCGTAGCGCTTGAGGGTGGCCTCGATGCCGTCCAGGTTGGCGGCACCGAGGCGTTCCAGCTGGGCGAGTTCGGCGGGCCAGCGCTGCAGGCCGTTGCCGAAGCCGTGGGTGAGGCTGGCGGCGCAGAACCCGCCGTTGCGCCCGGACGCGGCCCACCCGACCTCGTTGCCCTCGACCAGCACGACGTCCAGCGAGGGGTCGCGTTCCTTGGCGATGAGGGCGGTCCAGAGGCCGGAGTAGCCGCCGCCGACGACCAGCAGGTCGCAGGTGGTGTCGCCGACCAGGGCGGGCAGTGCCGCCGGCCGGCCCGGGTCCTCCAGCCAGAAGGGGGTGGGCCTGGCGTCACTGAGCGCGCGGGCGGAGTCCATGCATTATCAGCCACTTTCTGTACTTGGGCGACGATGTGTTCGGCCACGGCCGACGGTACGTCAGGCGGTGGCCTTCCGGCGGTTGCCGAGCCACTGGCCGGCGACGGTCAGCGCCACGGCGGCGGCGAACATCGCGGTGCCGATGACGTTGACCTGCACCGGGATGCCGCGTTGCGACGCGCCCCAGACGAACATCGGGAAGGTGACCGTGGTCGGGCCCGAGTTGAACTGGGTGATGATGAAGTCGTCGAAGGAGAGCGCGAAGCTGAGCAGCGCTCCGGCGGCGATGCCGGGGGCGGCGAGCGGCAGGGTGACCCGCAGGAAGGTCTGGACGGGGGTGGCGTAGAGGTCCTGGGCGGCCTGTTCGAGCCTCGGGTCCATGCTCATCACGCGCGCCTTGACGGCCGTCACCACGAAGCTGAGGCAGAACATGATGTGCGCGATGAGGATGGTGGTGAAGCCGAACGGGATGCGCATGTTGAGGAAGAGCGTGCCCAGCGAGGCGGCCATGACCACCTCGGGCATGGCCATCGGCAGGAAGATCATCGCGGTGGTGGCGGAGCGGCCGCGGAAGCGGTGGCGGGCCAGTGCGAAGGCGACCATGGTGCCGAGGACGGTGGCGCCGATGGTGGCGAGCACCGCGATCTGCAGGCTGAGCGAGAGCGACTGGCACATGTCGGCCACGCCGCAGGGGTTGGTCCACGCGTCGGTGGAGAACTCGTTCCACTCGTAGTTGAACTTGCCGACCGGCTTGTTGAACGAGAAGGCCAGCACGACCAGGTTGGGCAGCACGAGGTAGGCGAGGGCCAGCAGGCCCGCCAGCACCACCAGGTGGGCACGGACCCACTTGACGATCCGGGACATCAGACCAGTTCCTCCGTCCCGGCCTTGCGCATGTAGACCGTCACCATGCCCAGGATCAGGGCCATCAGGATGAAGCTCAGCGCGGCGGCCGTGGGGTAGTCGAGTACGTTCAGGAACTGCTTCTGGATGCCGTTGCCGACCATCTGCTCGCTCGGCGAGCCCAGCAGCTGGGCGTTGATGTAGTCGCCGGAGGCCGGGATGAAGGTGAGCAGGGTGCCGGCGACGACGCCCGGGAGCGAGATCGGGAAGGTGACCTTGCGGAAGGTGGTGAACGGCCGGGCATAGAGGTCGCCGGCCGCCTCGTGCAGGCGGGGGTCGATCCGCTCCAGCGAGGTGTACAGCGGCAGGATCATGAACGGCAGGAAGTTGTAGGTCAGACCGCAGACCACGGCGAGCGGCGTGGCGAGCACCCGGTCGCCGGAGGTGAGGCCGATCGCGTTGGTCACGTCCAGGACGTGCAGGGTGTTGAGCGCGCCGACCACCGGACCGCCGTCGGACAGGATGGTCTTCCAGGCCAGCGTGCGGATCAGGAAGCTGGTGAAGAAGGGCGCGATCACCAGGATCAGGATGACGTTGCGCCAGCGCTTGCTCGCCTTGAAGGCGATCGTGTAGGCGAGCGGGTAGCCGACGGCCAGGCAGAGCACGGTGGCGATGGCCGCGTAGGAGAACGAGCGGACGAAGTGCCACTTGTACTCGACCAGGGCGTCCCAGTAGGTGGCGAGGTGCCAGGTGACCTTGAAGCCCTGCTCGAGCGAGCCGGTCTGCAGCGAGGTGGACGCCTGGTAGACCATCGGGACGGCGAAGAAGACGACCAGCCAGGCGATGCCGGGCAGCAGCAGCCAGTAGGGGGTGAGCCGGCGCCTGGCCCCGGGGGCCGCCGGGGCGGGCGCGCCGCCGTCCGGGGGCACGGCCTGCGGCGGTGCGGCCGCGGTGGTGGTGGTCATGCGGCCTCCTCCGCGGTGCCCGCGTCGATCGCCTGGGAGGCGTCCAGGGCGAAGGAGTGCGCCGGGTTCCAGTGCAGCAGGACGTCGGCGCCGGGGACGATCCGGGCGTCGCGCTCCATGTTCTGCTCGAAGACGGTGACCTCCTGGCCGCCGTCTGTGCGCACCACGTACTGGGTGGAGACGCCGATGAAGCTGGAGTCGAGGACGGTGCCGGCGAGCCGGTTGCGCCCGTCGGCGACCTCGGCGGAGGCGTGCACGATGGTGATCTTCTCCGGGCGGACGCCCAGGTGGACCTTCCGGGCGTCGGTGGCGCAGCGCGCCTTCGGGACGGCGAGGCGGGCGCCGGCCGCGGTGAGCAGCAGGTCGCCGCCGTCGGTGCCGGTGACCTCGGCGGGCAGCAGGTTCGACTGGCCGAGGAAGTTGGCCACGAAGGTGGTGGCGGGGTTCTCGTACAGCTCGGCGGGGGCGCCCAGCTGCTCGACCCGGCCGCCGTTCATCACCGCGATGGTGTCGGCCATGGTCATGGCCTCCTCCTGGTCGTGGGTGACGTGCACGAAGGTGATGCCGACCTCGGTCTGGATCCGCTTGAGCTCCAGCTGCATCTGGCGGCGGAGCTTGAGGTCGAGCGCGCCGAGCGGCTCGTCGAGGAGCAGCACCTGGGGGTGGTTGATCAGGGCGCGGGCGACGGCGACGCGCTGCTGCTGGCCGCCGGAGAGCTGGTGCGGCTTGCGCCGGGCGTACTGGCCGAGTTCGACCAGCTCCAGCATGTCGTCGACCTGCTTCCTGACCTCCTTCTTCCCGCGCCGGCGCAGGCCGAAGGCGACGTTCTCGAAGATGTCCAGGTGCGGGAAGAGCGCGTAGCTCTGGAAGACGGTGTTCACCGGCCGCTTGTACGGGGGCAGGGCAGTGACGTCCTGGCCGCCGATCAGGACGGTGCCGCTGGTGGGCTCCTCCAGCCCGGCGATCATGCGCAGGGTGGTGGTCTTGCCGCAGCCGGAGGCGCCGAGGAGGGCGAAGAAGGAGCCCTGGGGGACGGTGAGGTCGAGCGGGTGGACGGCGGTGAAGGAGCCGTAGGTCTTGCCTATGCCGGTGAGCCGGACGTCGCCGCCGGCGGCCGCGGCGCGCTGCTGGTCTGTCATGGGGGTGTCTTCCTGGTTTGTCTCTGCCGTGAGCGGGGGTCAGGCGCCGATGAGCTTGGAGAACTTCTCCTCGAAGTCGCTCTCCTCGGTCTCGGTGAGGGTGCGGAACACGTGCGCCTTGGCCGCCATCTCGGGGGTGGGTACGACCAGCGGGTTGGCCGCGATGTCCGGGGCGAGCGTGGCGAGCTCGTCCTTCATCCCGGTGACGGCGGAGACGAAGCCGATGCCCGCGACCAGCTGCGCCGCGATCTTCGGCTGATAGTAGAAGTCGATCAGCTTCTCCGCGTTCGCCTTGTGCTGCGCCCTGGCCGGGACCAGCATGTTGTCCGTCGAGGAGACGTAGCCCTTCTCCGGGATCACGAACTCGATGTCCGGGTTGTCCGCGCGCAGCTGGATCAGGTCACCGCCCCAGGCGACGCAGGCCGCGATGTCCCCGGAGGAGAGCTCCTGGCCGTAGTCGTTGCCGGTGAAGCGGCGGATCTGCTTGCTGTCCACGGCCTTCTGCAGCCGTGCGATCGCGGCGTCGTAGTCGTCGGCGGTGAACTTCGCCGGGTCCTTGCCCATGTCCAGCAGGACCATCCCGATGCTGTCGCGCATCTCGGAGAGGAAGGTCACCCGGCCCTTGAGGTCCGGGTCGTCCAGCAGCTGGGAGACGCTGGCGACCTCCTTGCCCTTGGTGGCCTTCCGGTTGTAGGCCACCACGACCTGGATCCCGGCCCACGGGTAGGAGTAGAGCCGGCCCGGGTCCCAGTCCGGTGCGCGGAAGCGGGAGTCGATGGTGGTGATCGCCGTGGTGACGTTCGCCTGGTCGAGCTTCTGCACCCAGCCGAGCCGGATCAGCCGGGCCGCCATCCAGTCGGTCAGCACCATCAGGTCGCGGCCGGTGTCCTGGCCGGCCGCGAGCTGCGGCTTGATCTTGCCGAAGAACTCGACGTTGTCGTTGACGTCCTCGTTGTACTTCACCTTGATGCCGGTGGCCGCGGTGAAGGCGTCCAGGGTGCCGTGCTTCTCCTTGTCCTTCTCGTCGGTGTCGACGTAGAGCGGCCAGTTGGAGAAGTTCACCTCCTTCTCGGTCTCCGAGAGGTCCTTCGCGGCGCCCGCCGCCGAGTCGCCGCCGGAGGTCTTGGCCGCCGGGATGCCGCAGGCGGCCAGCGTGCCCGCGCCCGCGGTCAGCGCGGCGGCCCGCAGCAGGGCTCGGCGGCCGATCGCCGCCCGGCCGCTGGTGAGACTGCGCTCCCAGGCCCTGCGGACCGGTTCGGGCAGACCGTCGGTGAGCTCGTTGAACGCCATGGAACGGGCCTCCTGGGGGTAAGAGGTCGGATCGGGGCGCCCGGGGGGAGGCGCCCCTGGCAGGGGTTATCTGTCTCCGAAGACGGTGCGGTGCCAGTCCTTGCGGGCGACCGCGGTGGTGTCGAACATGACGTGCTTGACCTGGGTGTACTCGTCCAGCGAGTACTGGGACATGTCCTTGCCGTAGCCGGAGGCCTTGTAGCCGCCGTGCGGCATCTCGCTGATGATCGGGATGTGGTCGTTGACCCAGACGCACCCGGCCGCGATCTCCCGGGTGGCGCGCAACGAGCGGTGCACGTTGCTCGTCCAGGCGGAGGCGGCCAGGCCGTACGGGGTGTCGTTGGCCAGCCGCAGGCCCTCGTCGTCGGAGTCGAACGGCAGGACCACCAGCACCGGGCCGAAGACCTCGCCCTGCACCACCTCGCTGTCCTGGGCGGCCCCGGTGACCAGGGTCGGCAGGTAGTAGGCGCCGCGGGTGAGGTCGCTGCCGTCGTGGCCCTTCTCCGGCGCGCGCCCGCCGGTGACGACGGTGGCGTAGGAGCGGGCCCGCTCGACGAAGCCGGCCACCCGGTCCCGGTGGGTGTACGAGACCAGCGGGCCGAGGTCGGTGCGCGGGTCGAGCGGGTCGCCGACCCGGATCGCGGCGTACAGCTCGGCCACCCCGGCCACGAAGGCGTCGTACAGCGGCCGCTGGACGTACGCCCGGGTGGCGGCGGTGCAGTCCTGGCCGCCGTTGATCAGCGAGGCGGCGACGGCGCCGTGCACGGCGGCGTCGAGGTCGGCGTCGTCGAAGACCACGAAGGGGGCCTTGCCGCCGAGCTCCAGGTGGGTGCGCTTGACGCCCGCGGTGGCGAGCTCGGCGACCCGCTTGCCGACCGGGGTGGAGCCGGTGAAGGAGACCATCGCGACGTCCGGGTGAGCGACCAGGTGCTCGCCCGCCGTGCGGCCGGCGCCGGTGACGACGTTGACCACGCCGTCCGGGATGCCCGCCGCGGTGCAGGCCCTGGCGAACATCAGCGAGGTCAGCGGGGTCAGCTCGGCCGGCTTGAGCACGATGGTGTTGCCCGCGGCGATCGCCGGCAGGATCTTCCAGGCGGCCATCTGCAGCGGGTAGTTCCACGGCGAGATCGAGCCGACCACGCCGATCGCCTCGCGCCGCACGTAGGAGGTGTGGTCGCCGGAGTACTCGCCGGCCGCCTTGCCCTCCAGGTTGCGGGCGGCCCCGGCGAAGAACGCGGTGTTGTCGATGGTGCCGGGGACGTCGAACTCGGTGGCCAGCTTGACCGGCTTGCCGGTCTGCGCGGTCTCCACCCGGGCGAGGTCCGCGCAGGCGTCGGTCAGGACGGCGGCGAGCCGGGTCAGCGCCTCGGACCGGGCGCCGGGGGTGGCGGAGGACCAGCCGGGCAGCGCCGCCCGTGCGGCGGCGACGGCCGCGTCGACGTCCGCGGTGTCGGCCAGCGCGACCTGCTCGACCACGCTGCCGTCCGCGGGGTTGACGACCTGGAAGGGCTCGCCACCCCCCTGGATCAGGCGGCCCGCGACGTACTGCGCGCCCGGGCCGAAGTCCGTCAGGTCCATCTGGTTCCTCCAAGTGCCGGTGGTTCGACGGCGGGCGGCGGAATCGCGCCTCCGCGGTGGGGGGATCCGCTCGTCGACCACCGGGTTGCGCGATCCTGGCAGCCCTGTCGACCCGACAAGGGATTCCACTGTTGCTGTCCGGTTAACGCGACGGATTCCGGCGTGGTGACTGTTTCTCGCCACGGCCGTCCGCTGACCATGCCCGTTGCCGCACCGGCGTGACAAGGGTCACTGCGACAACCTCGACCCGAAGGGCCTTACAGGGTGCAAGGGTGCACGGAGGGCGACAGGTCGTCGCCGCGATGGATGATTTACCTGACACTCTGGTCCCCCACGGCCCTGGAGGCCCGCGATGCTCCCCACCGTCGCCCGCGTGCTCGACCTGGAGGTGATGCGGCGCGGCCTCCCCCAGGTCGTGGCCGGCGCCGACCACCTGGAGCGGCCGGTCCGCTGGGTGCACGTGAGCGAGCTGCCCGACGTCGCCGGGATGCTCCGCGGCGGCGAGCTGGTGCTCACCACCGGGATCGCCCTGCCCGAGGACCGCGAGGGGCTGGCCCGCTACGTCCGCGAGCTGGACGAGGTGGGGGTGGCCGGCCTGGTCGTCGAGTTCGGCCGGCGCTACTTCGACTCGCTCCCCCGCGCCCTGGTGCACGCCGCCGAGCAGCGCGGTCTGCCGCTGGTCACGCTCCGCCGCGAGCTGCGCTTCGTCGCCGTGACCGAGGCCGTGCACGCACTGGTGGTCAACGCCCAGCTGGACCAGCTGCGCGCCTCCGAGGCCGTCCACCAGGTGTTCAACGAGCTGGTAGTGGAGGGCGCCGAGCCGCCCGAGGTGATCCGCCAGGTGGCCCGGATGGCGGGCGCGCCCGTCGTGCTGGAGAACCTGGCGCACCAGGTGCTCGCCCACGAGAGCGCCGGCCGCCCGGAGAACGAGCTGCTGGAGGACTGGGAGCGCCGCTCCCGCGGGGTCCGCCCGCCCGGCCGCACCGGCCACGACCCGCGCAGCGGCTGGCTGGTGACCACCGTCGGCGCCCGCGGCCAGGACTGGGGGCGGCTGGTGCTGGTGCAGGAGCCGGGCGCGCTTCCGGAGGGCGCGGCGCACCCGCACAGCATGCTGCTGGAGCGCGGGGCCTCCGCGCTGGCGCTCAACCGCCTGGTGGTGCGCGACCGGGAGAGCCTGGAGCGGCAGACCCACCGCACCCTGCTGTCCGGCATCCTCACCCACTCGCTGACCGTCTCCGAGGTCGCCCTGCGCGCCCAGGCCCTCGGCGTCCCGTTGGAGGGCCGGCGGCTGGTGGGGGTGGTGCTGCGCCAGCGGCGCGGGCCGATCCCGGCCGCGCTGGAGGCGCAGGCCCGGCTGCGCGACTTCACCGAGCTGGCCGCCGGCGCGGTGCGGGCCTGCCGGCTCCCGGCACTGGTGGGGGCGCTGGACGACGAGGGCGTCGGCGTGCTGATCGCGCTCGGCACCCAGCAGGACGAGCACGCCGCGCTGGACGCCTTCTCGGCGACGCTGCGCCGGATGTCGGCGGAGGCCGGGCGGGAGGGCGCCGCCGCTCCGGACCCGGTGGTCGCGGTGGGCTCCTCGGTCGGCTCCGTCCGGGACGCCCGTCGCACCCTGCTGGAGGCCACCCAGGTCTCCGAGGCGGCCCTGCACGACGCGCCCGGCGGCCGGACCGCCTCCTACTACCGGCTGCCGGACGTGCGGCTGCGCGGCCTGCTCCACCTGCTGCGCGACGACGCCCGGCTGCAGACCTACGTGGAGCGCGAGCTGGGCCCGCTGCTGGCCCACGACGCCGAGCACAACGGCCAGTTGGTGCAGATGCTGCGGATCTACCTGGAGCAGGGCCGGAACAAGTCCGCGGCGGCCGACGCCGCGCACCTGTCCCGGCCGTCCTTCTACGACCGCCTGCACAAGGTCGAACGGATCCTCGGCGTCGACCTCGACCAGGTGGAGTCCTGCCTCTCCCTGCACGTGGCGCTGCTCGCCCTGGACGCCGTCCGCCGCTGAGCCCCGGGGCTCACACCCCGGTGATGCGCCCCCAGACCTTGTGCAGCCCGGGCCGCTCGGCCGAGCCGACGTCGCGCATGGTGCGCAGCCGGGCGCGCATCTCGTCGGTCGGGAAGACCAGCGGGTTCTCGGCGATCTCGGCCTTCTCCTTGTCGCCGCTGGCCGCCAGCACCTCGCGGGCGGCCGGCACCGGGCAGATGTACTGGACGAACGCGGCGAGCTCGGCGGCCACCTCCGGCTGGTAGTAGTAGTCGATCAGCGCCTCTGCGTTGCGCTTGTGGGTGGCCCGGTTGGGGATCATCAGGCTCTCCGCCCACAGCTCGCCGCCCTCCTCCGGGACCACGAACTCGATGTCCGGGTTCTCTGCGGTGAGCTGGACGGCGTCGCCGGAGTAGGCCTGGCAGGCGAGCGCCGCGCCGGAGGCGAGGTCGCTGGTGTAGTCGTTGCCGGTGAAGCGGCGGACGTGGCCGGTGTCGACCATCTTCTGCACCAGGTCCATCGCCTTGTTCGCGTCGTCGTCGGTGAACGCGGCGATGTCGGCGCCCTGGGCGAGCATCAGCAGTCCGAGCGCCTCGTCGAGCCCGGCGAACAGCGTGACCCGGCCCTTGAGGTCGGGCGCCCACAGGTCGGCGGTGGACCTGATCTCCCGGCCGAGCGCCTTGCGGTTGTAGGCGATGCCGGTGATCCCGGACTGCCACGGCACGCTGCGCCGGCGCCCGGGGTCGAAGGCCGGGTTCGCGAGCTGCGGGTCCAGGTTGGCGGTGACGTTCGGCAGGTTGTCCCGGTCCATGGCCTGCACCCAGCCCAGCGAGACGTACCGCCCGGCCATCCAGTCGCTGATCACCATCAGGTCCCGGCCGGGGTCGGCGCCCTGGGTGAGCACCGGGCTGATCTTGCCGAAGAACTCGTCGTTGTCGTTGATGTCCTCGGTGTAGGTGACCTCGATGCCGGTCTTCTCTGCGAAGCCGTCCAGCGTCGGGCGACCGCCCTGCTCGTCGGTGTCGATGTACTGCGTCCAGTTGGAGAAGGTGAGCCGCTTCTCGCGGTCCGAGCGGTCCGGGGCCGAGCGGCGGTCCTCGGCGACGTACGCGGACGGGATGCCGCAGCCGGTGAGCGTGCCCGCGCCGAGCAGCGCGGCCCCGCCGAGCACCGAACGGCGGCGCAACGGGCGGGGGGCACGGGGGCGGATCGGGGTGGTGGTGCTGGGCATGGGTGGAGGCCTCCGGAGCATGGGACGGCCCCGGGCGCAGGCAACACACCCGGGGCCGTCCGAACGGTACGTCAGACAGTGTGCGCGTCGGTGAGCGACAGCACCTCGTCGAGCACCGCGAGGCCGGTCTTGGCCTCCTCCTCGGTGACGGTGCACGGCGGGACGACGTGGAAGCGGTTCATGTTGACGAACGGCCAGAGCCCGCGCTGCTTGCAGGCGGCGGCCAGCTCGGCCATCGGCGCGTTGGCGGCGCCGGCGGCGTTGTACGGGACCAGCGGCTCGCGGGTCTCGCGGTTCCGCACCAGGTCGAGCGCCCAGAACACGCCGAGGCCGCGGACCTCGCCGATCGAGGGGTGCCGCTCGGCCAGCTCGCGCAGGCCGGGGCCGAGCACGGTCTCGCCGATGTGCTTGGCGTTCTCGACGATGCCCTCCTCCGCCATGGCGTTGATGGTGGCGACGGCGGAGGCGCAGGCCAGCGGGTGGCCGGAGTAGGTGAGTCCGCCGGGGAACGGCCGCTCGGCGAAGGTGGCGGCGATCTCGGCGTTGATCGCCACGCCGCCGAGCGGGACGTAGCCGGAGTTGACGCCCTTGGCGAAGGTCAGCAGGTCGGGCACGACGCCCCAGTGGTCGGCGGCGAACCACTCGCCGGTGCGGCCGAAGCCGGCCATCACCTCGTCGAGGATGAACACGATGCCGTGGCGGTCGCAGATCTCCCGCACCCCGGCCAGGTAGCCGGCCGGCGGGATCAGGATGCCGGCGGTGCCGACCACGGTCTCCAGGATGATCGCCGCGACGGTGCCGGGCCCCTCGAACGCGACCACCTGCTCGAGGTGCTGCAGCGCGCGCTCGCACTCCTGCGCCTCGTTCTCGGCGTGGAAGTTGGAGCGGTAGGCGTACGGGCCCCAGAAGTGCACCGTGCCGGAGACGCCGGTCTCGTTGGCCCAGCGGCGCGGGTCGCCGGTGAGGGCGATCGCGTTGGCGGTGGCGCCGTGGTACGAGCGGTAGGCGGACATCACCTTCTGCCGACCGGTGTGCAGCCGGGCGAGCCGGACGGCGTTCTCGACGGCCTCGGCGCCACCGTTGGTGAAGAAGATCTTGTCGAGGTCGCCGGGGGTGCGCTCGGCGATCAGCCGGGCGGCCTCGCTGCGCGACTCGACGGCGAAGCCGGGGGCGATGGTGCAGAGCTTCGCCGCCTGCTCCTGGATGGCCGCGACCACCTTCGGGTGCTGGTGGCCGATGTTGGTGTTGACCAGCTGGGACGAGAAGTCGAGGTAGCGGTTCCCGTCGTAGTCCCAGAAGTACGAGCCCTCGGCGCCGGCCACCGCGAGGGGGTCGATCAGCGCCTGGGCGGACCACGAGTGGAAGACGTGCGCGCGGTCGGCGGCCTTGACTGCCTGGCCGGCGGCTGAGTCAGCGGTGGGGATGCTCATGCCGGTAAGGCTAGGGAGTCCCGCCCGCGAAATGCAGTTTCATCTTGTCAGTCGGTCACCCGAACGGCCGACAGGGTGCAAAGACACCGGGCCCGGGTCGAAAAGACCCGGGCCCGTCGTCAGTTCGTACGACCGGACCCCCGCCGCTGGGCGGTCCCGCCGCGGCGACGGCCGTGAACCACTAGATCGCGGTCATCACGTGCTTCACGCGGGTGTAGTCCTCGAAGCCGTAGGAGGAGAGGTCCTTGCCGTAGCCGGACTTCTTGAAGCCGCCGTGCGGCATCTCGGCGACCAGCGGGATGTGGGTGTTGATCCAGACGCAGCCGAAGTCCAGGCGGCGGGACATCCGCATGGCGCGGGCGTGGTCCTTGGTCCACACCGAGGAGGCCAGCGCGAACTCGACGCCGTTGGCGTAGTCGACGGCCTGGTCCTCGTCGGTGAACTTCTGCACGGTGATGACCGGGCCGAAGACCTCGTTCTGGATGATCTCGTCGTCCTGCTGCAGACCGGAGACGACGGTCGGGGCGTAGAAGTAGCCCTTCTCGCCGACCTGGTGGCCACCGGCCTCGACCTTGGCGTGGGCGGGCAGCCGCTCGATGAAGCCGGCCACCTGCTTCAGCTGGTTGGCGTTGTTCAGCGGGCCGTAGAGCACGTCCTCGTCGTCCACGCCACCGGTCTTGGTCTCGGCCGCGGCCTTGGCCAGCGCCTCGACGAAGGCGTCGTGGATCGACTCGTGCACCAGCACGCGGGTGGCGGCGGTGCAGTCCTGGCCGGCGTTGAAGAAGCCCGCCACCGAGATGCCCTCGACGGCCTCGGCGATGTCGGCGTCCTCGAAGACCACGACCGGGGCCTTGCCGCCCAGCTCCAGGTGGACGCGCTTGACGTCCTTGGAGGCGGACTCGGCGACCTGGATGCCGGCCCGGACCGAACCGGTGATGGAGGCCATCGCCGGGGTGCGGTGCTCGACCATCAGCTTGCCGCTCTCGCGGTCGCCGCAGATCACGTTGAAGACGCCGGCCGGCAGCTCCAGCTCCTTGAGCACGCCGCCGATGATCTCGGCCAGCAGCACGGTGGAGGCCGGGGTGGTGTCCGAGGGCTTCAGGACGACGGTGTTGCCGGCGGCGATGGCCGGGGCGAACTTCCAGACGGCCATCATCATCGGGTAGTTCCACGGCGCGACCTGGGCACAGACGCCGACCGGCTCGCGGCGGATGATCGAGGTCATCCCGTCCATGTACTCGCCCGCGGCCTTGCCCTCCAGCAGGCGGGCCGCGCCGGCGAAGAAGCGGATCTGGTCCACCATCGGGCCGATCTCCTCGGAGAGGGTCAGCGCGCGGGGCTTGCCGGTGTTGCGCACCTCGGCGTCGACGACCTCGTCGGCGCGGGCCTCGACCGCGTCAGCGATCTTCAGCAGCAGCTTCTGGCGGGTGCTCGGGGTGGCGTCGCGCCAGGCCGGGAAGGCGGCGGCGGCGGAGGCCATCGCCGCGTCCACGTCGGAGGCGCCGGACAGCGGGGACGTCGCGTAGACCTCGCCGGTGGTGGGGTCGACGATGTCGAGCGTACGGCCGTCCGCCGCATCGACGAACTCACCGTTGATGTAGTTGCGCAGCGTGCGAAGGTCGCTCACGGGGTCTCTCCTCGGTCTGGGCCTGCGGCGTTGCAGATTCCGGCGCCATGGTACGTCGGCGGGACCTGCGTACGAAGGGTGCCGAGTGGCCGGGCCCTGGGCGGCGCGGTCCACTGGTTGGGGGAACGCGCGCTGCGCTGCGGAGCCGCGCGCGTACCGTGCCAGGGTAGCCGTACGACTGCTGTTATCGACAGGCCGGGCGCATGTAGGCGATGAAATCCGCATGCGTTTTCCAAGATCACGACGAAATCAGCAGTTTCCGCGCTTGCGAACAAGGGAACGATCAGGCACAGTGGCGGCGTGGCCAACCGCGACCGGAACGCGAGCGTTCCCCTCGACGCCGCCTCCAAGGCGATCATCGAGCAGCTCCAGGAGGACGGACGCCGCCCGTACGCCGCCATCGGCAAGGCCGTGGGCCTGTCCGAGGCGGCCGTGCGTCAGCGCGTCCAGAAGCTGCTCGACCAGGGCGTGATGCAGATCGTCGCCGTCACGGACCCGCTCACAGTCGGCTTCACCCGCCAGGCGATGGTCGGGATCCGGGTCGAGGGTGACATCGAGCCCGTCGCCGACGCGCTGGCCGCCCTCGACGAGGTCGACTACGTCGTCTGCACCGCAGGCTCGTTCGACCTCCTGGCCGAACTGGTCTGCGAGGACGACGAGCACCTGCTCGAACTGATCAACAAGCGCATCCGCGCGCTTCCCGGCGTGCGGAGCACCGAGAGCTTCGTGTACCTGAAGCTCCGGAAACAGACCTACACCTGGGGCACCCGATGACAGCCGACCCGGCGCAGAAGGACCTTTCCAAGACCGCCTACGACCACCTGTGGATGCACTTCACCCGCATGTCGTCGTACGAGAACTCCCCCGTACCGACGATCGTCAAGGGCGAAGGCACCTACGTCTGGGACGACAAGGGCCGCAAGTACCTCGACGGCCTCGCCGGCCTGTTCGTCGTCCAGGCCGGCCACGGCCGCGAGGAGCTCGCCGAGGCCGCCGCCAAGCAGGCCAAGGAGCTCGCCTTCTTCCCGGTGTGGAGTTACGCCCACCCGAAGGCCGTCGAGCTGGCCGAGCGCCTGGCCAACTACGCCCCGGGCGACCTGAACAAGGTCTTCTTCTCCACCGGTGGCGGCGAAGCCGTCGAGACCGCCTGGAAGCTCGCCAAGCAGTACTTCAAGCTGACCGGCAAGCCGACCAAGTACAAGGTCATCTCGCGCGCCGTCGCCTACCACGGCACCCCCCAGGGCGCCCTGTCCATCACCGGCCTGCCGGGCCTGAAGGCCCCGTTCGAGCCGCTGGTGCCGGGCACCCACAAGGCCCCGAACACCAACATCTACCGCGCCCCGGCCTTCCTCGCCGGCCCCGACGGCACGGTCGACCCCGAGGCCTACGGCCGCTGGTGCGCCGACGAGATCGAGGTGGCCATCCTCAACGAGGGCGCCGAGACCGTCGCCGCCGTCTTCGTCGAGCCGGTGCAGAACGCCGGTGGCTGCTTCCCGCCGCCGCCCGGGTACTTCCAGCGCCTGCGCGAGATCTGCGACCGCCACGACGTGCTGCTCGTCTCGGACGAGGTCATCTGCGCCTTCGGCCGCCTGGGCACCATGTTCGGCGCCGACAAGTTCGGCTACCAGCCCGACATGATCACCTGCGCCAAGGGCATGACCTCGGGCTACTCCCCGATCGGCGCCACGATCATCTCGGACCGCATCGCCGAGCCGTTCTACAAGGGCGACAACACCTTCCTGCACGGCTACACCTTCGGCGGCCACCCGGTCTCCTCCGCCGTGGCGCTGGCCAACCTCGACATCTTCGAGCGCGAGGGCCTGAACCAGCACGTCCTCGACAACGAGGCCGCCTTCCTGGGCACCCTGAACAAGCTGCGCGACCTGCCGATCGTCGGCGACGTCCGCGGCAACGGGTACTTCTACGGCATCGAGCTCGTGAAGGACAAGGTCACCAAGGAGTCGTTCAACGACGACGAGGTCGAGCGCGTCCTCTACGGCTTCCTGTCGAAGGCCCTCTTCGACAACGGCCTGTACTGCCGCGCCGACGACCGTGGCGACCCGGTCGTCCAGCTGGCCCCGCCGCTGATCTCCGACCAGTCGACCTTCGACGAGATCGAGCAGATCCTGCGGACCAGCCTGACCGACGCGTGGGCGAAGATCTGACCGGCTGAGCCAACCTTCCCCACCCTCCGCCGCAGGGCGGTCCCTCCCCGGGACCGCCCTGCGGTGTTTCCGCAGCCGCCCCGCGGCGCGCCGGGGGCGTCTGGGTCTCCGGACCTCCGGACCTCCGGGCCGACTTTCCGCCACCAGGCGGCGAACAAACATGCCTGATTGCGGGTGATTTGCCCGCGATGGACCAGAGCGCCGCAACCGCACGAGGTCCCGGTCGTTCTAATCTGACGACTGTCATATCCCTGCAGCCACCCAGGATGGAACCTCATGTCAGCGGCACCGCCTGACAACGACGTGCTGTGGGCCCGGGGGATCGTCAAGTCCCATCACGGCACCCCCGCCCTGCGCGGCATCTCGATCGGCGTGCGCGAGGGGGAGGTGCTCGCCGTCACCGGCCCCCGCGGCTCCGGGAAGAGCACCCTGCTCGGCTGCCTCTCCGCGCTCCTCCCGGTCGACGACGGCGAGGTCTGGTTCAACAGCGCCCCCGTCCACACCCTCGGCCGGGCCGGCCGCGAACGGCTGCGCCGCGACCGCTTCGGCTTCGTCGGCTCCGAACCGCACCTGGTGCCCGAGCTGACCGCCCGGGAGAACGTCGCCCTGCCCCTGCTGCTCGCCGGAGCCGGCAACAAGGCCGCCTACACCGCCGCCGACGAGTGGCTGGAGCGCCTCGACGTCGGCGAGATCGGCCGCCGGCGACCCGACCTGCTGCTCCAGAGCCAGCGCCAGCGGATCGCCGTCGCCCGCGCCCTCGCCCCGCTGCCGACGGTCGTCTTCGCCGACGACCCCACCGCCCCGCTGCACCGCGAGGCCGCCGACCAGGTCCTGCGGATACTGACCAGCGCGGCCCGCTCGCACCAGCTCACCCTCGTCCTGGCCACCCACGACCCCGAGCTCGTCCGGTTCGCGGACCGCGCCGTCGCCCTCGTCGACGGACGGCTCACCGCCCCCGCCGCGCCCGTCCCGCGCGGCACCACCGGCAGCGCCCCGGGCGCGGCCGGTGCGTCCGCCGTCTCGGCCACCCGCCGCTGACGACGCCGAGCCGCTGAAAGAGTCGACGTGTTCTATCTCCGTCTGGCCCGGGGCTACCGGGCGCCCGACCTCGGCCGCTGGCTGCTCACCGCGCTCGCCGCCGGCCTGGTCGCCGCCTTCCTGTTGCGCTCCCTCGGCCGGGCGATGAGCGACCCGGACGGCGGCACCGACGCGCTGGCCCGCCTGCTCTGGTGCCTGCCCCCGCTCGCCGCCGTCGGCTGGTTCGCCGCCGTCGCCGCCCGCGCGGTGCCCGCCCGGCGGCCCGAACGGATCACCGGCCTGCGGACCGCCGGGGCCGGGTCCGGACGGATCCGCGCCCTGATCGCCGGCGAGGTCGCGCTCGCCTGCACCCTCGGCAGCGTGCTCACCCTGCTGCTCTTCCTGGTGCTGCGCAACGACATCGCCGGGCCGTCGCTCGCCCCCGACCTGGGCATGGGCGTACCGCTGCCCGCCGCGGCGCCCGTCACCCTGCTCGCCCTGGTGCCGCTCACCGCCGGCATCGCCGCCGCCTGCGCCGTCCCGCTCGACGAGACCCTGCCCGGCCGCCGGACCGGCCCCCGCACCGGCTTCGGCGCGCTGCGGATCGCCCTGCCGATCGGCCTGGCCGTGATCGGCCTCGCCCTCGAACTCATCGCGCTGCGGCCCGGCGCCGCCGCCGACGGCCGGCCGATCCACCTGCCCGCCGGGCTCGGCACCACCAGCACCGCCGCGCTCGGCGGCTGGGCCGCCAGCGCCCTCGGCCTCGCCCTGCTCACCGGCCCGCTGCTGTCCTGGACCGGCCGGCTGCTCGCCGCCGGCCGCCCCACCCCGCTGCGGCTGCTGGCCGGCCGCGGGCTCACCGCCCAGGCCCGCCGGCTCGGCCCGCCGCTGGCCGTGCTCACCCTCGCGCTCGCGCTGGTGCTCACCACCATCCGCTACTGGATCGGCACGCCCGGGAGCGCCGACGCGCTGCCCGCCGTCGAGGCCTGCCTGGTGCTCGGCTGCGCGGGCGCCGCGGTGGCCGCCCGGCTGGCCGAGGTCCGCACCGACCGCCGGGACGTCACCGACGCGCTGCTGCGCCTCGGCACCCCGCCCCGGCTGCTGTTCGGCGCGATCGCGCTGCGCACGCTGGCGGTGGGCACCACCCTGCTGGTGACCGGCGGGGCGACCGCCGCACTGGCGGCCGCCGGCCTGCGCTAGCTATCCGGCCGCGGCGAGCTGGCCGCAGGCGCCGTCGATCTCCTGGCCGCGGGTGTCCCGGACGGTCGTCGGCACGCCGTGCGACTGGAGCCGGCGGACGAACTCGCGCTCGTCCTCGGGCCGGGAGGCGGTCCACTTGGAGCCCGGGGTCGGGTTCAGCGGGATCAGGTTCACGTGCACCCGGTGGTTGCGGATCAGCCGGCCGAGCAGGTCCGCCCGCCACGCCTGGTCGTTGATGTCCTTGATCAGCGCGTACTCGATGGAGATCCGGCGGCCCGACTTCTCCGCGTAGTTCCACGCCGCGTCCAGCACCTCGGCGACCTTCCACCGGGTGTTCACCGGCACCAGCTCGTCGCGCAGCTCGTCGTCCGGGGCGTGCAGCGACAGCGCCAGGCGGCAGCTCAGGCCCTCGTCGGCGAGCCGGTTCATCGCCGGGACGAGGCCGACGGTGGACACCGTGATGCCCCGCTGGGACAGGCCGAAGCCGTCCGGCGCCGGGTCGGTCAGCCGACGGATCGCGGCCAGCACCCGGTTGTAGTTGGCCAGCGGCTCGCCCATGCCCATGAAGACCACGTTGGACAGCCGCGCCTCCCCGCCGGGGATCTCGCCGTCCTTGAGCGCGCGCATCCCGGCGGCGATCTGCTCGACGATCTCGGCGGTGGACAGGTTGCGGGTCAGCCCGGCCTGGCCGGTCGCGCAGAACGGGCAGTTCATGCCGCAGCCGGCCTGCGAGCTGATGCACATGGTGACGCGGTCCGGGTAGCGCATCAGCACCGACTCGACGAGGGTGCCGTCGAAGAGCTTCCAGAGCGTCTTGCGGGTGGTGTCGTCGTCGCACGAGACGTGCCGGACCACCGACATCAGCTCGGGCAGCAGGCTCTCGGTGAGCTTCTCCCGGCTGGCGGCGGGGATGTCCGTCCAGCTCGCCGGGTCGTTCGACATCCGGCCGAAGTAGTGGTTGGAGAGCTGCTTGGCGCGGAACGGCTGCTCGCCCAGCTCGGCGACGGCCTCCTTGCGCTCGGCGGGGCTCAGATCGGCGAGGTGTCGCGGGGGCTTGGCGCCGCGCGGCGCGACAAACGTGAGTTCTCCGGGCTTAGGCATGGTTGTTCCAGTGTCGCAGACGCCCGGAGCGGGCCGGACACGGCGAAGGGGCCCCGGAAGTCCGGAGCCCCTTCGCACGGTCGGCGCGGCCGGGTCCTGCCCGGCGGATCCCGCCGGACGGGTCCCCTGGCCCTAGCTGCCGACGAAGGCCGCCAGCAGCAGCCAGACCACCGGCGCGGTCGGCAGGAGGGAGTCCAGCCGGTCCATGATGCCGCCGTGGCCCGGCAGCAGCGTGCCCATGTCCTTGATCCCGAGGTCGCGCTTGATCATCGACTCGCCCAGGTCGCCCAGGGTCGCGGTGACCGCCGCGCAGCCGCCCAGGATCAGGCCCTGCCACCAGCTGCCGCCGTCGATGATCAGCTGCATCAGCAGCGCACCGGCCAGCATCGACAGGCCGATGCCGCCAGCCAGGCCCTCGCGGGTCTTGCCGGGGCTGATCGTCGGGGCCAGCTTGTGCTTGCCGAACTTGTAGCCCACGGCGTAGGCACCGGTGTCGCTGCAGATCGTGACGATCAGGAACAGCACGATCCGCTGCGGACCGTCGTCGGCCGCGAGCATCATCGCCACGAACGTCGCCAGGAACGGCACGTAGAAGGCGGTGAACACGCCGGCCGTTATGTCCCGCAGGTAGTTCTCCGGCGGCTCCGCCATCCGCCAGACCATCACCGCGAGCCCGGTCAGCGCCAGCGAGGCCGCCGCCCACTGGACGCCCGCCCAGTAGCCGGTGGCGATCATCGCGATGCCGCCCGCGACCAGCGGGACCAGCGGCGCCTTGATCTGCTTGCGCTCGGCCAGCCGGCTGGTCAGCTCCCAGACGCCGACCGACGCCGCGGCCATCACGACGACCAGGAACAGCGCCTTCACCACGAACAGCGAGGCGATGATCACCGCGCCGAGGCCGACGCCCACGCCTATCGCGGCCTGGAGGTTACGGCCACCGCGCTGCTTGCGCGGCTGCGACGGCGGCGGGGCGGGCTGGGCGGCCACGGGAGTCTCCTGCCCTGGATGGGACGACGGCACGAAGGGGGGCTGCCCGGCCGCCGGGTGGCCCGGCGGCGGCGCGGGGTGCGCCGGAGCCCCCGGGTGCGGCGGGAGGCCGTGGCCGGGAGCGGGGGCGGCGTCACCGGCCACGGCGCGCAGCACGACCGTCTCCGTCACGCCCGGCACCGCCGGCCCGGCGGGCTCGTCCCGGAACAGCGGGCCGCTCAGCCGGCCGGCCTCCCGGGCCGGGCCGGCCGCGGGGTCGCCCGGTCGGCCGGGCGCCGGTGGGAGGTCCTGGCCGCCCTGACCCGGCGCACCGGGGAGCGGACCGGGATCGGCCGGTACGGGAGGCATGACCCGAGTCTCCTCCGCGTCGCCGCCCCAGTACACCGGAGGCTGCTGCGAGTGATCCGAACGGAGGCCGGGATCACCTGGGGCGGCACCGGGCGCGCCGGGGTGGGCGGCCTCGCCGCCCGGGTGACCGGGGAGCCCCTGGAACGGCGGCGCCGGGGGCCCGCCGTGTCCCGGCGCCGGGTGCGGCTGCTGCAGGTGGGCCTGCGGCTGCGGCTGCGGCGCCGGGCGGTACGGCTGGAACTGCTGGTCGGACGGGCCCCAGTAGCCAGGGGCGTCAGGGGCGTCGTTCATCAGACCTCGAGCAGCTCGGCTTCCTTGTGCTTCAGCAGCTCGTCGACGGCGGCCACGTACTTGGCCGTGGTGTCGTCGAGCTCCTTCTCGGCGCGGCGGCCGTCGTCCTCGCCGACCTCGCCGTCCTTGACCAGCTTGTCGATCGCGTCCTTGGCCTTGCGGCGCACGGCGCGGATCGAGACCTTGGCGTCCTCGCCCTTGCCGCGGGCGACCTTGATGAACTCCCGGCGGCGCTCCTCGGTCAGCTCGGGAAGCACCACCCGGATGATGGAACCGTCGTTGGACGGGTTGACGCCCAGGTCGGAGTCGCGGATCGCCTGCTCGATGGCCTTCAGCGCGGTCTTGTCGAACGGCGACACGACGGCCATGCGCGGCTCCGGCACCGAGAACGAGGCCAGCTGGTTGATCGGCGTCACGGCGCCGTAGTACTCGGCCGCGATCTTGGCGAACATCGCCGGGTGGGCACGGCCGGTGCGGATGGCGGCGAAGTCGTCCTTGGCGACGGCGACGGCCTTCTCCATCTTCTCCTCGGCCTCGAGGAGGGTCTCTTCGATCACTGTGGTCTCCCTGTCCGGTTCATCTGCGGTTGTCCCGACCGGTGTCGGCGTCGAGGCCGGTCACGGCGACGGCGCCGCCCCGTACTGCTGGTTGCTGCTCAGGCCCGGACGGAATCCTGGCTGATGAGTGTGCCGATCTTCTCACTCTTCACCGCACGCGCGATATTGCCCTCCGCCAGCAGCTCGAAGACCAGCATCGGCAGGTTGTTGTCCTTGCACAGCGTGATCGCGGTGAGGTCGGCCACCTTGAGGTCGCGCGCGATGACCTCGGAGTACTCCAGAGCGTCGAACTTCACCGCGTCCGGGTTGGTCCGGGGGTCGGAGTCGTAGACGCCGTCCACACCGTTCTTGCCCATCAGCAGGACGTCGGCGTGGATCTCCAGCGCACGCTGCACGGCCGTGGTGTCGGTCGAGAAGTACGGCATGCCCATACCCGCGCCGAAGATCACCACGCGGCCCTTCTCCAGGTGCCGGACGGCCCGCAGCGGCAGGTACGGCTCGGCGACCTGGCCCATCGTGATCGCGGTCTGGACCCGGGTCTCGATGCCCTCCTTGACCAGGAAGTCCTGCAGCGCCAGGCAGTTCATCACGGTGCCGAGCATGCCCATGTAGTCCGAGCGCGCCCGGTCCATGCCGCGCACCTGGAGCTCGGCGCCCCGGAAGAAGTTGCCGCCGCCGATGACCACCGCGACCTCGGTACCGGCGCGGACGACGGTGGCGATCTCCCGGGCGATCGCGTGCACGACGTCCGGGTCGACGCCGAGTCCGCCACCACCGGCGAAGGCTTCACCGGACAGCTTGAGCAGCACCCGGCGGCGCGAGCCGGCCTTGGGGTCCTGCGCGGTCTCCTGCGTCTCCTGCATGGACTTCTCCTTTTTGCACCTACTGGCTCACAGGCGCGGGTGTGCGGATGCCCGGCCTGCGCGTACACGCGAGGAGGCCACTGCCGCGGGAACCGGTTCGGTGTCCTGCACGGCAATGGCCTCCTCGTCGTTCGTGGTGCCGACGCGGCCCGCCCGTGGACGGATGGCGCTGGGTGAGCCCGTTCGGCGTTCCGCCCGCCCTGCTCAGCGGGCGGGGGCGGTTCCCAGCGTAAGGGTGCCGGGGACCAGGGGGAACGTGGCTCAGGCGCCGACGCGGAAGCGGGCGAAGCGCTTGAGGGCGACGCCGTTCTCCTCGAGGACCTTGGCGACGGACTTCTTGTTGTCCTTCGCGAAGGCCTGCTCCAGGACGGAGTTCTCCTTCACGAAGCCGGTGACGCGACCCTCGACGATCTTCGGCAGGGCGGCCTCCGGCTTGCCCTCCTCGCGAGCGGTGGCCTCGGCGACGCGGCGCTCGTTCTCGATGTCCTCGGCCGGGATGTCCTCGCGGGACAGGTACTTCGGCGCGAAGGCGGCGATGTGCTGCGCGACGTCCTTGGCGACCTCGGCGTTCTCCTTGTCCAGCTCGACCAGGACGCCGACGGCCGGCGGGAGGTCGGGGCTGGTCTTGTGCAGGTAGACCGCGACGAAGCCGTCGCCGCCGAACTGGGCGAAGCGACGGAAGACGATCTTCTCGCCCAGGGTCGCGTTGGCCTCGTCGACGAACTGCTGGACGGTCTTGCCGGCCTCGATCTCGGAGGCCAGGGCGGCGTCCAGGTCGGCCGGGGCGGTGGCGGCGACGTGGGCGGCGATCGCGTCGGCGACCTTGACGAAGTTGTCACCCTTGGCGACGAAGTCGGTCTCGCAGTTCAGCTCGACCAGAACGCCGGACTTCTTGTCCTCGGCGATCAGCGCGGCGACGGCGCCGTTGGAGGCGTCACGGCCCTCGCGCTTGGCAACGCCCTTCTGGCCCTTGATGCGCAGGAGCTCGACGGCCTTCTCGACGTTGCCCTCGGCCTCGTCCAGGGCCTTCTTGCAGTCCATCATGCCGGCGCCGGTGAGCTCACGGAGCTTCTTGACGTCCGCGGCGGTGAAGTTCGCCATGGTGTGAATCTCTTCTCGCGTCTCGCGTGTCTGCGTGGGGATGCGCCGGGACCGATGGTTCGGCCCCGGCGCGGGAGAGAGGGGCACCTACCGGCGTCGTACCGGTGGGTGCCCCTCACCCGTGGTACGTCAGGCCTGCTCGGCCGGCGCCTCGGTGGCGGGGGCCTCGACGGCCTCGGCCTCGGCGGCGGGAGCCTCGGCGGCGGGGGCCTCCTCGGCCTTCTTCTCGCCCTCGATCAGGTCCTTCTCCCAGTCGGCCAGCGGCTGGTCGGCACCCGGCTCGGCCTTGGCGTCGCCCTTGGCGACACCGGCGCGGGACTTCAGACCCTCGGCCACGGCGTCGGCGATCACGCGGGTCAGCAGGGTGACGGAGCGGATCGCGTCGTCGTTGCCCGGGATCTTGTAGTCGACCTCGTCGGGGTCACAGTTGGTGTCGAGGATGGCGACGACCGGGATGTTGAGCTTCCGGGCCTCGCCGACCGCGATGTGCTCCTTCTTGGTGTCCACGATCCAGACGGCGCTGGGAACGCGCTGCATGTCGCGGATACCGCCGAGGGTCTTCTCCAGCTTGTCGTGCTCGCGCTGGAGGACCAGGAGCTCCTTCTTGGTGAGACCGGAGCCGGCCACGTCCGAGAAGTCCAGCTCGCCGAGCTCCTTGAGGCGCTGCAGACGCTTGTAGACGGTCGAGAAGTTGGTCAGCATGCCGCCGAGCCAGCGCTGGTTCACGTAGGGCATGCCCACGCGGGTGGCCTGCTCGGCGATGGCCTCCTGGGCCTGCTTCTTCGTGCCGACGAAGAGGACGCTGCCGCCGTGGGCAACGGTCTCCTTGATGAACTCGAAGGCGCGGTCGATGTAGTTCAGCGACTGCAGGAGGTCGATGATGTAGATGCCGTTGCGCTCGGTGATGATGAAGCGCTTCATCTTCGGGTTCCAGCGGCGGGTCTGGTGACCGAAGTGGACGCCGCTCTCCAGCAGCTCCCGCATCGTGACGACGGCCATAGCCGTGCTCCTCAGGTGTTACGGCCCAGCGGTCGCGCAGCGGAGGCGGTTCGCGCGGTGGCGCTCCCCGCTCGCGCGGTGCGTACCGGCCGGGTCGGGCTCGGTTTTGTCCGTGGCGGCCAGGTGACAGCCACGCCTGACGCCCCGAACGTGCCGAGCCGCTTGAACCCGCTCGGTCCGGGGACCGGTCGGGCTCGGCGGACCGAGCGGCACTCGCACCTGGCGGGGGCTGCGGTCGAACCGCGTCCGTCCACCGGTGGCGGGGCGTGCGAAGTCGACCCGGCGGACCGGGTCGCGTGTGAAGTGTACGGGAAGCCCCGAGGCGCGAGCGACTCCGCGAGCGGCGGAGGGCCGGGGGCCGGGCGGGGCCCGGGCTCTCGCCGGGCGGACGCCGGGTCGGGCATCGGGTCGGGCATCGGGCGGTCGCCGGGTCGGCATCGGGCGATCGCCGGGTACGGGAGGGAGTGCCGTGGAGGGGCGGCGCAGCGGTCGCCACCCGGCCGGTACGCGGCCCGTACGCCGCTTGTACACCGGATGGCGGAGTGCGTACACCCGCCGGAGGGAGGGGTGACGGCCGCGGGGGGCGGTTTGTCCACAGGAAAACGGAGGCCGGTGGCGCGGGAGCGGCGAGGACGGGAGCCTCCGGGCATGACTGCTCGCGATGGCCTCCTTCTCCCGTCCTCCGGTGCTCGGCGCCCGCGGGGCCCGTTCCTCGGCGCGGCCCCCGTGGTGGTGACGGCCGCGGTGCTGGTCTTGCTGGTGGCCGTCGGGGCGGTTCCGGGCGTCGCCCTCGGACGGTCCGCGCACTCGGGCGCGGGTGGTGGGGTCGGCGGTGGTCCGGGGGCTGGGGGCGGCGCGGGGCCCGGGGTTCGCGCCGGGCCGGACGGCACACGGGCCTGGCCGGTGGACGCGCCCGGCGGGCCGGGCGGTGGGGTGCTCGGCCGGTTCGAGCCGCCGGCCAGGCCGTGGGCCGCGGGGCACCGGGGTGTGGACCTCGCCGCGGCTGCCGGGGCGGAGGTGCGGGCGGCAGCCGCCGGGGTGGTCTCGTTCTCCGGTCTGGTGGCCGGGCGGCCGGTGGTCACCGTCATCCATCCGGGCCAGGGGGCCCCTCCCCTGCGCACCACCTACCTGCCCGTCACCGGCACCGTCCCGGTCGGCACCTCCGTCCCGGCCGGGGCCGTGATCGGGCGGATCGCACCGGACGGTCGGCACTGCCGCGAGCGCGACTGCCTGCACTGGGGGCTGCTGCGCGGGGAGCGCTACCTCGACCCGCTGGCCCTGTTCGGTGCGGGGGCGGCCCGGCTGCTCCCCCTGGGCGGCGACCGGCGGGACGGCCAGGCCGGCTGACGAACGGGGGCGGCCCCACCGGCGCGGGGGCGTCGGGGTCGACGGAGGGCGGTGCGGGGTCGGCGGCGGCGGTGGTGGCGGGGCGGGGCGGGGCGGCAGCGTAGCGGCGCCGGCGGAGCGGGTCGGACGGGGCCTCGACGGTTCAGTCGCGGACGAGACCGTGCAGGGCCATCGCCACGGCGGCGTCCGCGATCAGCTCGGCGTTCTCGGCCACGCACCCGGCGCGGTCCCCGCCGGCCACCTGCTCGGCCCGGCGGACGGCCGCCTCCACCACGCCCTGCAGCAGCACGGCGGCGAGCCGGGGCTGCACGTGCCCGAGGTCCTCCAGGGCCCGGACGACCAGACCGACCAGCCTGCCGTGCGCCGCGCGGATGCGCTCGCGAGCGGCCTCGTCGAGCTCCAGCGCGGAGATCGCCACCACCGCCCGGTGACGCGGGTCGGCGGCCAGCGCCAGCTGGCCCCGGACATAGGCCTCGACCCGCTCGGCGGCCGTGTCGCAGCTCTCCATACCGGCCTCGATCTCGGCCGCCCAGAGCGGGAAGTCCACCTCGCAGAGCGCCTCGACCACGGCGGCGCGGGAGCGGAAGTACTCGTAGACCGAGGATCGCGCCAAGCCGGTGCGCGCCGCGAGCGCGGGGAAGGTCAGCGCCTCCATCCCGCCCTCGGTGAGCAGGGTGCGGGCAGCGTCAAGGAGGGCTGCGCGCTGCAGCTGGCGATGCTCGGCCACCGTGGCCGCTCGGATCTTCGGCACGCCCCCACTGTACGGAGCCCTACCTGCGGCCGATACGGCGCCGCGCAATCGGGGGGAGCGCGGGCGCACGCAGCGGGGCGCGGACCCGTCGTTCCCCGTGCGCACCCGGTGGGCCCGGGACGCCCGCGGCCGCCTGCCGCCCGCAGCCTTGGCGCCGGCCGCCTTGCTGCCCGCCACCGGTGCGCTAGCGGATGTCCGACAGCTTGGCGCGCAACTGGAGGACGGACTTGGTGTGGATCTGACTCACCCGGCTCTCCGTCACCCCCAGGACCTGACCGATCTCGGCGAGGGTGAGCCCCTCGTAGTAATAGAGCGTCACCACGGTCTTCTCCCGCTCGGGGAGGGTGTTGACCGCCTGGGCCAGCAGTCGGCGCAGCTCCCGGTCCTCGGCGACCTCGACCGGGTTGTCGGCGCCGTGGTCCTCCAGGGTGTCCATCAGGCTCAGCCGGTCGCCGCCCTCCCCCACCGGGTGCAGCAGTTCGTCCAGGGCCACCACGTTGGCCAGGGAGAGCTGACTGAAGATGGCGTGCAGGTCCTCGATCGCGATGCCCATCTCGGCCGCCACCTCGGGCTCGTGCGGCGTGCGGCGCAGCCGGGCCTCCAGCGTCGCGTACGTCCGCTCGACGGCCTTGGCCTTCTGCCGCACCGAGCGGGGGATCCAGTCCAGGGCGCGCAGCTCGTCGATGATCGCGCCGCGGATGCGGCTGATCGCGTAGGTCTCGAACTTGATGGCGCGGTCGATGTCGAACTTCTCGATCGCGTCGATCAGCCCGAAGACCCCGGAGGAGACGAAGTCCGCCTGCTCGACGTTGGAGGGCAGGCCGACCCCGACCCGGCCGGCCACGTATTTGACGAGCGGTGAGTAGTGCAGGATCAGCTGCTCCCGCAGCCGCTGGTCACCGCTGTCCTTGTAGGAGCGCCAGAGCTGTTCGAGCGCGGTCCGGCCCTGGGCCTCGGGTTCCCGCGCCTCGGAGCCCCGGCCGCCGGCGTGTCGGCCACCGGCGTGTCGGCCACCGCGGTTCTGCTCGCCGACGGGCGGGGACGCGGTGTCCGGCGGCTGGGGTGCGCCGAGCCGCGGGTCGGGCGCGACGTCGGCGGGGCCGGCCGCGTCGGCGGGCTGGCCCGGCACCGCCGCCGGCCGGTTGCCCTGGCGTGACAGGCCGCCCATCGTCCCCGTCGCCTTGGGCGGGAACTCGGTCACGGGACGCCGCTCGGTCCGCGGCCCTCCCGAGGACCGGGCGCCACCGGTCACTCTGTGTCCGGGAATGTGTGTGGGCATGCGTTGGTATGCGCCGTTCTGCCGAGTCATGTGCTGATAGGGAAGGCATGTGGAGCGTAGCGTGACCGACTCGCTGCAATGCGCTACCACCACTCGGTCGTCCCTCGATCCGGTGGCGTTCTCTTCACCGAATCCAGGCACGCGAGCGAAAGGGGCGGATCAGCAGGTCAGCCGGGCGATCGCGGTTCGCCTCCCACGGCTCGGGCGTGTTCCCCGCTCCCGGTGATCACCTCCTCCGGACGAGGCGCCAGTGCGCGCCGTGTCGCTCGACGTAGCCGATCGAGCCCAACTCGTAGAGCCGCTGGAGAACTTCGTCCGGCGGGAGACCGGACTGCCGGGCCAGTCGCTCGACCGGTGCGCCCTCAGCCGTCGCCGGGACGGCCTCCAGCACCCGCGCCACCGCCGGCTCCAGCAAGTCCCGGGGCAGGACGGGGCCGCTGCGTTGGGGAGCCAGGTCGTCCCCGATCGCCCCGATCAGTTCGCCGATCTCGGCCGCGTCGGTGACCAGCACGGCACCGCCGCTGCGGATCAGGGCGTGCACCCCGGCCGAGAGCTCCGAGGTCACCGGGCCGGCGACACCCATGGTGTGGCGGTTGAGGTCCCGGGCCCGTCGGGCCGTGCTCAGCGCGCCGCTGCGCAGCGCCGCCTCGACCACCACGGTGCCCCGGGTGAGTGCGGCGATGACGCGGTTGCGCAGGACGAAGCGGAAGCGGTTCGGGTGCTCCCCCGGCGGCAGTTCACTGACCAGCAGCCCCTGCGCGCCGATCCGCCGGATCAGCTCGGCGTTCCCCTTCGGGTAGGGCACGTCGACGCCGCTGGCGAGCACCGCGACCGTCATCCCGCCGACGGCAAGCGCCCCGCGGTGGGCGGCCGCGTCGATCCCGTAGGCCGCTCCGGACACCACCACCCATCCCCGTTCGGCCAGTTGGGCCGCCAGCTCGCCCGCGACGTGGGCGCCGTAGGCCGTGCAGGACCGGGAACCGACCATCGCCACCGAGCGGAGCGCGAGCAGCCGCAGCGAGCCGGTGCCGACCGTCCAGAGCCCGACCGGCCTGCCGTCACCCAGGTCGTCCAGTTGGCTGGGCCATTCCGTGTCCCCCGGAATGATGAAGCGTCCACCCACCGCTCGCACCCGTTCCAGGTCGCCGGAAGGGTCGAGCCCGGGGAGTCGGGCCTGGTAGCCGGCGAGCCGGGCGCCGTCCAGCCCGGGGTGCGAGGGCACCTCGCCCGCCCGGATCGCCCGGACCACGTCGGCTGCGGAGAGCCGGCCCAGCCACCGGCCGATCACCGCGTCCCCCGGTTCGCCCAGTCGGCTGAGCACCGCGCGGGCGAGGCGCTCGGGCTCGGGGCCGGGCGGCGTCCCGGCTCCGCCGGGCGGCTGAGAGTGCGTCATCATCGGGTTCATGCCTCACCGTCCTCGTTCGCCGGTTGCCGGTCGAGCGTGCGCGTCCGCTTGGCACGGGCCGACCGCGCGGGGGGCTCCGGGTGGCCGGGGTCGCCGGGATCGCCGGGGCCGGCGGGGTGTGCCGGCTCGGCGGCCGGGCTGCCGGGGTGGTCCGGTCTCGCGGGGCCGGCGAGGTCGCCCGTCCCGTCCGGCTCCTCCGGCGGCTCGTCCACCGGGCCGCGCTGCGCGGGAACGCTCCCGAGGAGACCGGGCGCGCGACCGGACATCGGCAGCCCGTGTTCGACACCGGTGCGCAGGACCAGTGCGGTGCGCACGTCCCGCTGGTCCGGTCGGTCCCGACCGGCAAGGTCGGCCACCGTCCAGGCGACCCGGAGCACCCGGTCCAGGCCGCGGGCCGTCAGCATCCCTCGCTCCAGCTGGCGTGCGGCGTCGTTCAGCGCACCGGGGGCCAGCTGCCAGCGGGTGCGCAGCTCGTGCCCGGGGACTTCCGCGTTGGTCCGCCACGGCGTGTCCGCCAGCCGGGCGGCCGCCCGTTCGCGTGCGGCCAGCACCCGGGCCGCGACGGTCTCGGTGCTCTCCGCCGTGGTGTCCCGCTCCATCAGCTCCACCCGTGTCACCGGGGCCACCTGGACCTGGAGGTCGACCCGGTCCAGCAGCGGGCCGGAGAGCCTCCCCTGGTAGCGGCTGACCATCGCGGGGCTGCACTCGCAGCCCTCGCCGCGCCTGGAGTGGCGCCCGCACGGGCAGGGGTTGGCGGCCAGGCAGAGCAGGAACCGGGCCGGGAGCCGGAGCGATCCGGCCGAGCGGGCGATCACCACCTCGCCCGACTCCAGCGGCTGGCGCAGCGCGTCGAGCACCCGGACCGGGAACTCCGGCGCCTCGTCGAGGAACAGCACGCCCCGGTGGGCCAGGGAGACCGCGCCCGGCCTCGGCAGGCCGCTCCCGCCGCCGACGATCGCGGGCATCGTCGTGGAGTGGTGCGGGGCGCAGTACGGCGCGGTGTCGATGAGCGGGCGCCCGGCCGGGAGCAGCCCGGCCACCGAGTGGACGGCGCTGACCTCCAGCGCCTCCTTCCGGGTCAGCGGCGGGAGCAGCGCGGGCAGTCGCTCCGCCAGCATGGTCTTCCCCGCGCCCGGCGGGCCCTTGAGGTACAGGTGGTGTCCGCCGGCGGCGGCGATCTCCAGTGCGCGCCGGGCCTCGTACTGGCCGGCGACGTCGGCCATGTCCAGGCGGGCCGCCCGGTCGTCGGGCAGGCCCCGGACGCCCGCGCTGGGCAGCATCAGGCCGGCCATCAGCGGATCGGGCCGCCCGCCGAACGGGTCGGGCGGCTCCTCGGGCGCGGGCGCACCGGTCAGGACGGCGACCAGCTGGCGCAGGCTGCGGACCCCGATCACGCTGACGCCCGGAACGAGCGAGGCCTCGGGCGCGGTCTGCTCCGCGACCACGACCCGCTGGTAGCCGGCGTCGGCCGCGGCCAGCACCGAGGGCAGCACCCCGCGGACCGGCCGCACCCGGCCGTCCAGCCCGAGTTCACCGATGATCAGCAGCTCGGCGATCGACGCGGGGTCGAGCCGCTCGGCGGCGGCCAGCACGGCACAGGCCACCGCGAGGTCGAAGCCGCTGCCGCTCTTGGGGACCGAGGCCGGGCTGAGTCCGACGGTCAGTTTGCGCTGCGGCCAGGCCTCGCCGCTGTTGACCACGGCCGCCCGGACCCGGTCACGGGCTTCGGACAGCGCCTTGTCGGGCAGGCCGACCAGGGCGAACGCTGCCACCCCGGGCTCCAGATCGGCCTGGACCTCGACGATCACCCCGTCGACACCGACCAGCGCGACGGAACAGGTTCGGGCGAAGGCCATCTCAGACCACCCCCCGCAGGTGGTCGACCAGGGCCGCACCACGGGCCCGGTTGACGACGGCCACCAGGTCGATCCGCACCCCGCCCGGCGGCGCCGGCGGCCAGTGCGGGTCCGTGGGCCCGGGGTCGTACCCGGGGCCGGCCAGCCGGGCGAAGTGGTCGGGCCAGCGCTCGGCCATCCAGCGCTCGGCCAGGCGCTGCAGCCGGGCGGCCTTGGCCTGGTCGATGGCCTCGGTGGGCTGCTGGAAGCCCCGCTCGGAGCGGGTCTTCACCTCGCAGACCGCGACGGTGTCGCCGTCGAGGGCGACGATGTCCAGCTCGCCCTCGGCACAGCGCCAGTTGCGGTCCAGTACGCGGAGCCCGGCCTCCGTCAGCCGACGGGCGGCGACCCGCTCCCCGTAGCGCCCGAGCCCGTTGTTGGTGCTGCGGCGCGGGCCCTGCCCGGGGCCGCCCGGTTCGGCCGCGTCGGGTGCGGCCCGGTCCTGCGTGATCGTGTTCTGCACGGTGACCACCTCCGCCGTGGAGGTTGCACCGCCGGGCACGACGGCACCACAGTTATCCGTTTCCCTGTGGATAACTCGACCCTGTGGATAACTTTTGTCACCCTCAGGAGTGAGACGCCCCGATCGTGCGGAATTCGGCTGGACAACCCGGGGCCGAGCGGTCCAACGTCAGTTCCCGAAGCCGGACTCGTCCGAGGGCAGCTCCAGATCGCTCTTCGCGAGTTCCTCGATGTTCACGTCCTTGAAGGTCAGCACCCGGACCTTGCGGACGAACCGGGCCGGCCGGTACATGTCCCAGACCCACGCATCCGCCATCGACACCTCGAAGAACACCTCGCCCTGGACCGAGTGCACCTGCAGCTCGTAGTCGTTGGTGAGGTAGAAACGTCGCTCGGTCTCGATCACGTACTTGAACAGGCCGACGACGTCCCGGTACTCCCGGTAGAGCTTGAGCTCCATCTCGGTCTCGTACTTCTCGAGATCTTCGGCACTCATCCAGGCGTCCCCTCAACTTGTCAGTCCACCCATTGTGGACCACCGCACCCACGCTCAGAGCCGTACCGGAGCGACCGGCGGGCCCTCGGCCAGCAGTCGTTCCAGGAAATCCGCCAGTCCGACCGGATAGACCGTCTCGGCGGTCCCCCGCAGCTCCTCGACCGTCCACCAGCGCGCCGCGAGCAGTTGCGCGTGCTCCTCCTCCCCCGTCCCCGAGTGGTCGACGACCGTATCCGCGGTCCGGGCGAGGTGGAACCACTGGTCCTGCTCGTAGCGCTGCCCCCGAAAGGAGAACGACACCGTGCCGTACGCCACCAAGGGCCCCAGGTCGACGCCCCGCAGGCCGGTCTCCTCCGCGAGTTCCCGCGCGGCCGCCTCCCGCACGTCCTCGCCCGGCTCCAAGCCGCCCCCGGGCGTGATCCACCACGTCTCCCCCGGTGTCGCCGGGTCGGCGCCCAGGAAGAGGAGGATGCGGTCCTGCCCGTCCAGCAGCAGGATCCGGACCGCCTTGCGGCGTTGTGCCGTCATGGCAGCGCTCCACGCTCCCTCCGTTCGCATCGGTGGCGTTACCGATCCTGCCACCCGGCGCGGGCGTCCGGGGCGATGTTCGCCAGAGCGGCCCGGCCGGCGGCGGCCGTGCTCAGGAGCCGCTCCCCCGGCGGAACCGGCGGGCCAGGCCCGCCACCCCGCCCGCCGCCGAGACCACGACGATCAGCGCCGCGCCCGCGACGGTCGCGTAGGCGGCGGGCTGCAGCGGGCCCGGCTCGCCGGCCGCGGGCCCCTTCAGGGCGTCGAAGGCCGTGCTCCGGCCGAGCTCCCCCGTCCGGCCGAACGGCAGCACGGTGGCCTCGACCCTGGCCTCCACCGCGCCGGCCGGGACGGTACCGCCGTCGACCTCCAGGTGGGTGCGGGAGTCGAGCGAGCCCAGCCGGTTGTCGCCGAGCAGGAACAGCCGGCCCGGCGGAACCGTCACACTGAACGATTCGCCCTGCAGGCCCTTCGCCGCGAGGTACGGCTCCTCCACCGGCTGTCCGTCGACGGTCAGCCGGTGCTCCGCCCCGGTGGTCGCCACGGTGTCCCCGCCGACGGCGACGACCCGCTTGACCATGAGCTCGCCGCCCCAGTCCTGGTCCCGGAAGACCACCACGTCGCCCCGTCCGACGGCGCCGCCGCCGATCTTCCGGGCGAGGACGGTGTCCCCGATCTGGAGCGTGGGGGACATGGAGGCGGTCGGGATCTTGTACGGCCGGTAGTCGATCGCGATGAGGGCGAACCCGCCGATCATCAGCACCAGCCCGAGCGCGATCGCCACGCCCTGCAGCACCGCGGCGGGCCGGCGCCGCGGACGGGCCGCCGCGGTCGGGCGGTCGGCCGTCTGCTCCACGACACTGCTCATCGACACCGTCCACCTCTGGCCGACCGGAGAACACCACTGGCACGCCGGAGGCCCCGGCGGAAATGCCGACGGGCCGTGGCACGTCCGAGCAGATTACTCGTCGGTACCACGGCCCGCGCAAGGCCTGCGGACAACCTGGTGGAGCTCAGGAATCCTTCCGGCGGTCCATCCGGCCCCGAGCCCGGCGCACCAGCGGGAGCACCGCGACCGCACCCACCGCGCCGACCGCGGGAGGCACGACCGGCGCGGCCGCCGACAGGCCCTTCTGGTCGAAGGTGCTCGGCACCGGGAGGGTCGCCCAGTGGCTGATCGGCCACGCCACCACGAAGGCACGCCCGATCACGTTGTCCACCGGCACGGTGCCGCCGCCCGGCTGGTCCATGTGGAACCGGGAGTCCAGCGAGTCGGCGCGGTGGTCGCCCATCACCCAGAGCCGGCCCTTGGGCACCTTGACCGGACCGAACGGGTGGTCGCCGCAGGGGGTGTTGCCCGGGTAGACGTACGGCTCGTTGAGCGCGACGCCGTTGACCTTGACCGGGCCCTCGCCCTCGCACTCGACGGTGTCCCCGCCGACGCCGATGACCCGCTTGATCAGGTCCTTCTCGTTGGCCGAGGGCATCAGACCGACGAAGCTCAGCACGTCCTGGACGCCCCGGACGAAGGAGTTGGAGCTCTGCTGGGTGGGCTCGTCGTTCAGCCAGCCGCCCGGGTCGTGGAACACCACCACGTCGCCCCGCTCGGGCTCCGCACCGAACCAGGGGGTCAGCTTGTCCACCAGGACGCGGTCCCCGACCTGCAACGTGTTCTGCATCGACTCCGACGGAATGGAGAAGGCCTGGACGAAGAAGGTCTTGATCACCAGTGCCAGGACCAGCGCGATGCCGACCAGGATCGGCAGTTCCTTCCAGAAGGAACGCTGCTTGCGCTGCTTGCCGGGGGTCTCCGACTCCGGCTGGTCCGTCGACTCGGACCCCGGTCGACCGGACTCCGGAGAGCTCCCCGCGGAGTCCTCCGGCTCGTCGCCCTGGCCGTCGGCGGTCTGGGCCGCGGCGTCCTCGACCGAGGCCGAGGACGCACCGGAATCAGCGGACCGGGCCGCTCGACCGCCGGAGCCCTCGGGCTCGCCGGCACCGGAGCGGGCGCCGATCACCACATCCCCCACAACGTCTCCTCCCTGCTGTGCGGACGCCTGCGCGTCCGCGCTCAAAGTGCCGCACAGCGGGCACCACGCTCACCGCGACCGTGAACAAGGGTCCGGGCCGCCCACCCGGGGCTCCCGTGACTCCGGCACGGCCCCGGCGCACGACCGGGGCCGATCCCCGGCCGCACCTGCACTTCTCTATCACTCCAAGGCATCCGGCTCGCGGTCCCACGCGCGCGGCCCGGCGACCGACGGCCGACCCGGCTCACTTCGGTGGCCGGCCGGGCCGACGAACGGCGATCGGAAGGATGCCCAACACACCCATAACGAGCGGAGGTTCCATCGGAACCGGCCCAACAGCCACCGATTCCGGCGCAGTTCCGTCCTCCCGCGGAGCCCGTGCCAGGGAGGAGAGTGAACCTGGGGCGTCGAGTTGATGGAAGCGGTCCAGCGGCCAGGCGATCGCGAACGCCCGGCCGACCACACCGCTCAGCGGGATGGTGCCCTGCCCCGGATTCCCCATGTGGAAGCGGGAGTCGGCGGACACGTCCCGGTGGTCGCCCATGACCCAGAGCCGGCCCTGCGGGACCTTCACCTTGAACGGCCGCTGGGACGGCGGGTTGCCCGGGGCGAGGTAGGAGGACTCGTCCACCGGCGTGCCGTTGACGCTCAGCCGGCCCTGCGCGTCGCAGCACTCCACGGTGTCCCCGCCGACGCCGATCACCCGCTTGATCAGGTCCTGCTCGCTGTCGGACGGCAGCAGCCCGACGAAGGTGAGGACGTCCTTGGCCGCCCCCAGCACCGGACCGTCGTCGGACGGCTTGTGGTCGCTCTCCAGCCAGCCGCCCGGATCCTTGAACACCACCACGTCGCCGCGCTGCGGCTCGCTGCCGAACCAGGGGGTCAGTTTGTCCACCAGCACCCGGTCCCCGACCTGGATGGTCTGCTCCATCGAGCCCGAGGGGATCACGAACACCTGGATCAGGAAGGTCTTCAGCACCAGCGCGACCAGCAGCGCCACCACGATGATCAGGGGGAACTCGCGCAGCAGTGAGCGCCGGCGGCGCCGGGCCGCCTTCCGGGCACTGCGGCGGCGCTCGGCCCGGCCGCGCGGCGGCCGGTCCGCGCCGGAACCGGCCGAATCGGCCCCGCCCGGCGCCCCCCTCCTGGACCGCCGGCCCGCGGGCACGTCGCCGACGGCTCCCCCGCCGCCCGGCTCCGGAGCCGGGCGGTCGGCCACCCGGCCCCTACCTCTGGTCCCCATGACCGCCCGTCCCCGCAGTCGCGGCGAAGGCCGCGGGCCGGTCCAGGCTCGTCCAGCGGGAGAACGGGTAGACCACCCAGTCCGCCCGGCCGATCACCCGGCGCTCGGGCACGAAGCCGCCCCCGGGCTCACCGAGGTGGTCGCGGGAGTCGCGGGAGGCGCTGCGGTGGTCACCCATCACCCACAGCTTCCCGGCCGGCACGACCACGTCGAAGGCCACGCTCGACGGCTGGTCGCCCGGGGCGAGGTAGGAGGACTCGTCCACCGGCACGCCGTTGACGGTGATCCGCCCGCCGGGGCCGGTGCTGGTCACCCGGTCCCCGCCCACGCCGATCACCCGCTTGACGTAGACCGTGTTCCCGGCCGGGACCAGCCCGAGGTCGCGGCCGAGCGAGCGCAGCCCGTCCCAGACGTCGGCCGGTCCGGTCGGCTCCGGGAGGAAGGAGCCCGTCCCGTCGAACACCACGACGTCGCCCCGCCGGGGGTGGCCGCCGAACGCGTAGGCGAGCTGGTTGGCGATCAGCCGGTCGCCGGGGCGGAGGGTGTCCTCCATCGACCCGGACGGCACCGAGTACGGCCGGGCGACGAAGGCGTTCACCAGCAGCAGCGCCAGCAGGCAGATCCCCGCGAGCAGCAGCAGGTCCCGCGAGCGCGAGTGGCCTTCGTCCTCGCCCTCCGGCGCGCCCTCCGCATCGCCCTCAGAGGCGTCCTCGGAGACACCCTGGGACGCGTCGTCGAGCGCGCCCTCCGCATCGCCCTCGGGCCCGTGCGCCGCTGCCGCCGAGGTGGCGCCGCCCCGCGTCGCACGGTCCTGAGCCGCACCGCCCCGCGTCGCACGGTCCTGAGCCGCACCGCCCCGCGTCGCACGGTCCTGAGCCGCGCCCTCCGACGCCCGCCGGTCCACCGTCGGACCGTCCGGTACGGCACCGCCCGCCGCCTCCGCGGAAACGACCGCGGACCGCGACAGCAGGTCCGCACCGGTGGGTGCGGGACTGCCGTCGCGGTCCGCGGGTGGTTCGTGCGTGCTCATCGGGGGGTGAGCTTACCTTGCGGCAGCCCGGCCCCCCAGAGCGATCCGATCCCCCGGCGACGCCGGGGGCCGGTGGATCAGCGGTCGCGCTTCTCCTTGATCTTCGCGGCCTTGCCGCGGAGGTCACGCAGGTAGTACAGCTTGGCGCGGCGAACCGCACCGCGGGTCACGACCTCGATCTTCTCGACGACCGGGGTGTGCACCGGGAAGGTACGCTCCACGCCGACGTTGAAGCTGACCTTGCGAACGGTGAAGGTCTCACCGATGCCGGCGCCGTGGCGGCGGATGACGACGCCCTGGAAGACCTGGACACGGGAGCGGTTGCCCTCGATGACCCGGACGTGGACCTTCAGGGTGTCACCGGCGCGGAAGGCCGGGATGTCGCTACGCAGCGAGGCCGCGTCGACAGCAGCGAGCTTGTTGCTCATGTTGCTCTCCATCGCAGGCGCCACGGGCCGCCCACGGAAGTTCGTCACAATGGGGTGAGCTGCGGGCCGCATCGGCTGACGACGATCCCCCCGTGGCGGGGGCGCCGGTCCACGTGAGCCCTACGGGAGGGATCCAGCGACAGACAGCAGCGGCCTATTCTTCCACACCGGCGGCCGTGGACCGAAATCGGCCGAGCTCCTCGTCCCAGGCCAGACCGAGGATGCTCAGCGCCTCCCGGTCCTTCTTGTCGAAGGAGCCGTGGCGCCAGCGCTCGACCAGGTCGGGGCGGTTCGCGAGGGTGCGGGCGAAGGCCTGCTCCCGCCGCCAGCGGGCGATCCGGCCGTGGTTGCCGCTGAGCAGCACGTCCGGCACGGTGCGCCCGCGCCATTCGGCGGGCTTGGTGTAGACCGGGCCCTCCAGCAGGTCGGCCATCGCACCGGGCGCGAAGGAGTCGTCGCGGTGGGACTCCGCGTTGCCGAGCACGCCGGGGAGCAGCCGGGCGATCGCCTCGACCATCACCAGGACGGCGACCTCGCCGCCAGCCAGCACGTAGTCGCCGATGGAGGCCTCGACCACCGGCATCCGGGTGGCCGCCTCCTCGATCACCCGCCGGTCGATGCCCTCGTACCGGGCGGGGGTGAACGCCAGCCAGGGGCGGCCCGCCAGTTCCTGGGCCAGCTCCTGGGTGAACGGCCGGCCGCTCGGGGTGGGCACCACCAGGGTCGGAAGCAGGCCCTCGGGCCCGCCGGCGACCACGGCGTCCAGCGCCTCGCCCCACGGCTCGGGCTTCATCACCATGCCGGGGCCGCCGCCGTACGGGCTGTCGTCCACGGTCCGGTGCACGTCGTGGGTCCACTCGCGCAGGTCGTGGACGTGCACGTCCAGCTGGCCGCGGGCACGGGCCTTGCCGACCAGGGAGATGTTCAGCGGTTCCAGGTACTCGGGGAAGATCGAGACGACGTCGATCCGCATCCCGCTCTGCACCACGGACGCGGGCGCCCCGGAGGCCCGCTCGGCCACCGCAGCCGACTCGGTCGCCCCGGCCGGCGTACCGGGCTCGAGGCCCTCGAGCGAGGTCACTTCGCTCCCTCCGCACCCTCGTCCTCGGCGGCGGAGTCGTCCCGGTCGACCTCGGCCTGCTCGGGGTCGATCAGCCCGCCCGGCGGGGTGATCACGGCGCGCTGGTTCTCCAGGTCGATGGTCGGCACGATCTGGGTGACGAAGGGCACCAGCACCTCCGTCCCGTCGGGCTTCTTCACCGTAAGCAGGTCCTGGTAGGGCAGGTGGACGACCTCGGTCAGCTCACCGACCAGGGTGCCGTCGAGCAGCACCACGTCCAGGCCGATCAGCTGGTGGTCGTAGTACTCCTCCGGATCGTCCGGGCGCTCCTCCGGGTCGACCTCGGCGATGAGCACGGTGCCCCGCAGCGCCTCCGCCGCGTTGCGGTCCTTCACTCCGGCAAAGCGCAGCAGCAGCCGACCGCTGTGCACCTTGCCGGACTCGACGGTCAGCGGGCCCGCCGACGCGGGGTCGGTGAGCAGGACGGCACCGGGGCCGAGCCGGAGCTCCGGCTCGTCGGTGCGGACCTCGACACTGACGTCCCCCCTGATGCCGTGGGCGCGGCCGATCTTGCCGACGACGAGCTGCACGGTGATCGTTCTCCTGGAGTTCCTGAGCGGGACGGGATGCGGGAAGTGCGGGAGTGCCGGTGGCGCCGGGCCCCGGCACCTCTAGTGGTGCCGGCACTGCCGGTTGTGCCGGCACTGCCCGTGCTGCCGGCGCTGCGCGCGGCTGCCGGCACTGCGGGTCGGTGCCGGTCCTGCGACCGGCACGGGGAATGCGAAAGGCCGGCCGGGACGACGTGCGTCCCGACCGGCCTCACAAGCCCTGACTGCTGAACGAGCAGCGTCAGCGGATGTTGTCCACGTCGACCAGGTCGACCCGGACGTTGCGACCGCCGAGGGCGCCGACCACGGTGCGCAGAGCGCGCGCCGTGCGGCCGCCCCGGCCGATCACCTTGCCGAGGTCATCGGGGTGCACTCGCACCTCGATGGTGTTGCCCCGACGCAGGTTGCGCGAACGCACCTGCACCTCGTCGGGGTGCTCGACGATGCCCTTCACCAGGTGGTCGAGGGCGTCCTCGATCACGCTCAGGCCTCGGCGGCGGCGTCGGCCTCAGCCTCGACCTTGTCCGACTTCTTGGCCTTCGGGGTGATGGCGACACCGGTGGTGGCGTCCTCGAAGCCGGCGACGGCCTTCGCGAACAGGTGCGAGAAGTCCTGGACCTTCGGCTCCGCGACCTTGAGCGGCGCGGGGGCCGGCAGGCCCTTGTACTTCTGCCAGTCGCCGGTCAGCTTCAGGATGGCGAGCACGGGCTCGGTCGGCTGGGCGCCGACGGACAGCCAGTACTGGGCGCGGTCGCTGTCGACCTCGATCTTCGAGGGGTTGTAGGTCGGCTGGTAGATGCCGATCTCCTCGATGGCGCGACCGTCACGCTTGGTGCGCGAGTCGGCGACGACGATGCGGTAGTGCGGGGAGCGAATCTTGCCGAGACGCTTCAGCTTGATCTTGACTGCCACGGGAGTGGATTCTCCTGGTGTTGACGTGGGTGAGCGGCCTCGCCGTCGCGTGGGGTTGCGAGGTGGACCGTTCAAGGGACACGCCAGCCGTAGGAGAGAGGGGTCCTGACCCGGCTGCCGAGTACTCAGCTGTCCATTCTGCCATACCGGCGCGAACCGCCTTCACCCGGCCGCCCGGGGCGCTCCCCGCGGCCCCTCGGACCCGCTCGCGAGGCTCGACCGGGAGCCCCCGCTCCCGGTCAGCCCACACGCTCACCGATGTCCTGCTCGTTCCGGCCGGACCCGCTGCCCGCACAGCTGCCAGCCGGACTTCCCCGTCTTCCGATGTTCCGTTCCCGCGACCCCGTGACCCGTGGTCCCGGTGAACCGGCGAACCGGCAGAGCGAGTGGTTACGCGATCTTGAACGGTTGCTGGCACGCGCCGCAGACGATGGACGCCTGCGCGAGCACCGACGGCACGACCCGGACGTTGCGACCGCAGCCGCAGACCGCCTTGACCCGGACGCCGCCCCCGGAGGAGCCGTGCCGGGCCGCAGGGCCGCGGAAGGCGCGCGTGGCGCCGTCTCCGGCCACCGCCTCCTGGTGCGCGCCGAGGGCGCGGTCCAGGCGTTCGATGGTGTCCGCGTAGCGCTCCTGCGTCTCCTTGAGCATGGTCACCTGGGAGAAGCCGCTGCTGGCGTGCGGCTCGACCGGGTGGGCCAGACCGAGCTCGGAGGCGAGCATCAGGAAGCGCCGGTTGTGGTAGCGGCCGGCCCGCGAGGTGTCCCGGATGTCCCGGGCCGCGGCCAGACCGTGGGCAGCCTCGTGGAGGAGCCGCTCGAAACCGAGCCGCGTGCCACAGGCCGAGGAGGATTCGCCGATCAGGGCCTCGGGCGAGGCCAGGTCGGGGAGGTCCTGGTGGTAGGCCTGGATGTCACTCCAGGCGGCGGCCAGTTCGGCCGCGAGGACGAGGGGCTGTGTCGTGCTCACGCTAGACCAACGATGGAGTGCGAGCCGATGTTCCGCGTGTTCCCGTTCTCCGGGAATTCCCAGGGAACTCCCAGGAATGCATGGTCGCGCGCGAATTGCGCGTTCCGGATGCGGTGCAAGACCAACCCCCTGCCGGTTTCGGCCCCCCGCAGGTCGGTGGGCCTCGTGAATTCCGTCCGGGGGCGGGCTGTCGCACCCAGGACGTACGGCCCGTGGGCCCGTCGAGTTGACAGGGCCACGGGCCGTACACCGTACCGCTATTCCGTTAATACCGGCAGTTGACCGGCCAGTAGGGATGTCACCGGTTCGGCGACCCCGCGGAGAGTTACCGCATTCTTACCCATCCGCATTCCGGGCAAATGTCGCCGGGAACGGTCATTACCCGTCGGTAAGACGCATCAGTACGCGCGGGCGACGATCGCGATATTGCCGTCCTGGTCGTCCGCCTGCGGAACGGAGCCGTCGGCCGCGATGATGCAGCGCACCGAGACGCCCTGCTCGGCCAGCTTGGCCTCGCCCTCCGGACCGAGCTCGGCCCAGGAGATCCGGCCCCAGCCGGTGGCGGCGGCCTCGATGGCCTCGTCGATGGTCTTGACGTCCACCGTGCGGGCCTCGCGGCGCTCGCGGGACTGGCGCAGCAGCAGCGCCTGGTCCTCCTCCAGGACGCCCGGGAGCAGCGCGGCCAGGCCGTCGATGGAGACCGGCTCCTTGCCGCCCGGGATGCGGCGGGCCAGCATCGCGGTGCCGTTCTCCAGGTCGCGCGGGCCGACCTCGATGCGCAGCGGCACGCCCTTGAGCTCCCAGTCCACCGCACGGCGGCCGAACGGGGTGTCGGTGCGGTCGTCGACGACCACCCGGATGCCGGCGGCCTCCAGGGCGGCGCCGATCTCGCGCACCTTGGCGATGACCGCGTCGTCGCCCTTGATGGCGAGCACGACGGCCTGGACGGCGGCCAGGCGCGGCGGGACCCGCAGGCCGTTGTCGTCGCCGTGGGACATGATCAGGCCGCCGACCATGCGGGTCGAGACGCCCCAGGAGGTCTGCCAGACGTGCTCGCGCTCGGCGCCCTGCAGCTGGTACGTGGTGTTGAACGCCTTGGCGAAGTTCTGGCCCAGCTCGTGGCTGGTGCCCATCTGCAGCGCCTTGCCGTCGCCCATCATGCCCTCGAGGGTGAGGGTGTTGATGGCGCCGGCGAAGCGCTCCTTGGCGGTCTTGCGGCCGAGCACGACGTCGATGCCGAGCACGTTGGTCATGAAGTCGCCGTAGACCTGGGTGTGGATCATCGACGCGTACTCGCGGGCGTCCTCGTACGTGGCGTGGGCGGTGTGGCCCTCCTGCCAGAGGAACTCGGTGGTGCGCAGGAAGACGCGCGGGCGGAGCTCCCAACGGACCACGTTGGCCCACTGGTTGATCAGCAGGGGCAGGTCGCGGTGGCTCTGCACCCACTTGGAGAAGTACTCGTTGATGATCGTCTCGGAGGTCGGCCGGACGACGACCGGCTCCTCCAGCTGCTTGCCGCCGCCGTGGGTGACGACCGCGAGCTCGGGGGCGAAGCCCTCGACGTGCTCGGCTTCCTTGGTCAGGTAGGACTGCGGGATGAACATCGGGAAGTAGGCGTTCTGCGCGCCGGCCTTCTTGATCCGCGCGTCCATCTCCTGCTGCATCCGCTCCCACAGGCCGTAGCCGTACGGTCGGATGACCATGGTGCCGCGCACCGGACCGTTGTCGGCCAGCTCGGCCTTGTTGATGAGGTCCTGGTACCAGCGCGGGAAGTCTTCCGCCTGAGGGGTGAGAACGGGTGCCTTAGCCATGGCCCGAATGGTACGGGGAGCGGCCCCCTGACTTCGAATCGGTATCACACCCGTGGCCGCCGCCCGCACGGCTCGTACGCCTCCCGGGGCCGCCCCGGGCTCCGCGCCGCGGGGCGCCGCCGAAGGGCCGGTGGGCGGTCCGGAGGCGCCCCGGAGGACGCCCCGGGGCGCGGCCCGGTGCACGGCCCGGACCGTGCGGCGCCCCCGCCGGGAGCAGGGGGCGCACGACCGCGACACGCGCGCACCACCCTGCACCCCTCTGGACGCCGGGCCCGACCCGCTGTTCGCTGGAGTGGGGCGGGACTTTGGGGGAGCCGTAGCAGGACACCGAAGGACCGGATGGGAGGCCGCGATGGCTTCAGCTCGGACGACCGGCACGACCGAACGACCAACAGGCGCACGACCACACCGCGCGCAGCACGGGACCGCCCGGCCCGCGCGGGCGCGCGACTGGGCGGAGATCCAGGAACGCATGCTGGTACCGCTCTACGAGGCGGTCTACGACCGGCTGGAGGTCGGCCCGGCGTCCAGCGTGCTGGGACTGGGCTGCCGGTCCGGACTGGCCCTGCTGCTCGCGGCCGGGAGGGGCGCCCAGGTCTCCGGCCAGGAGCCGCGGGACGAGCTGCGCGAGCTGGCCCGCGGCCGCCGGCTGCGGGTGTGCGCGGGGGCCCGGCCGACCGCCGCCGTCCCCCGCTCGGCCCATTCCCTGGTGACCGTCTTCGAGCAGTTGCCCGGCTGTGCCGAGCCGCGCCCGGTGGTGGCCGAGGCCGCCCGGCTGACCCTCCCGGGCGGACACGTGGTGCTCGCCGCCTGGGGCCCGCCGGAGCGCTGCGCGAGCGCCCCGGTGCTGGACGTGGCGCGCCGGATGGCGGGCCGGACCACCGCCCGCGACCCGTTCGAGCTGAGCGCGCCCGGCGCGCTGGAGGACCTGCTGGCCCCGGCCGGCCTGCGCCCGGCCGGCAGCGGGCGGGTGAGCTGCCCGTTCGCCTACGCGGACCTGGACAGCGCGGTGCGCGGCCTGCTCTCCACGGGCCTGTTCGAGGCGGCCGAGGAGTTCTCCGGCGCCTCGCTGGTGGCCAAGGAGCTGGAGGAGGCGCTGCAGCCGTACCTGCGCGCCGACGGCTCGGTCCGGATGGAGAACGTCTTCCGCTACCTGATCGCCGAGCGCCCGCGCTGACGGGGAGGCGACGACGGGGACGCGACGGAAGGGACACCGCGGCGGGGACGCGACGACGGCCGGGAGGCGGCGGGAACGGCGCCGACCCCGCCGACGGACACCGGCAGGACCGCCGGGCCCGGCCGGAGCGGGCCGGACCGCCGGGACCCGCGGGACCACCGAGCCCGCCGGGACCGCCGGGACCGCCCGGACCGCCGAGCACCGAAACCGGGGGCGCCCGCCGCCATGGCGAGCGCCCCCGGCCGGCCGCCTCACGCCTGGTCGAGCGACTTCCCCCCGACGGGTTTGCGCGGCACCCCCGCCGCCCGGTACGCCGCCTCCTCGTCCAGCGTCTCCGCCTCCAGCAGCGCCGCCGCCAGCGCGTCCAGCCGGGACCGCTGCTCGGTCAGCAGCCGGACCGCCTCCTCGTAGCACTCGGCGACGATCCGCCGGGCCTCCTCGTCGACCGCGTCGAGGGTGGTCGGCGCGGCGGACAGCCCGTAGGCCCCCTGCGGATCGGCGGGCACCGCGGTCAGCCGTCCGACCCGTTCGCTCATCCCCCAGCGGCCGGCCATCCCCCGGGCGATGTTGGTGACCTGTTCCAGATCGCTCTCCGCACCGGTGGTGACCACCCCGTAGACCACCTGCTCGGCCGCCATCCCGCCGAGCGCACCGATGATCCGGCCGCGGAGGTAGGGCTCGGTGTACGAGTAGCGGTCGTCCTCCGGGGTGGAGAGGGTGACGCCGAGCGCCCGGCCCCGCGGCACGATGGTGATCTTGCGGACCGGGTCGGCGCCGGGCTGCAGCATGCCCAGCAGCGCGTGCCCGCTCTCGTGGTGGGCCGTCCGCTCGCGTTCCTCACGGGGCATCACCAGCGGCCGGACGGCGCCCAGCTGGACCTTCTCCAGGGCGTCCGAGAGGTCCCGCTCGCCGACCGTGTCCTGCTGGCGCCGGACGGCCAGCAGGGCGGCCTCGTTGACCAGGTTGGCGAGTTCGGCGCCGGTCATCCCGGGGGTGGCCCTGGCCAGCCGGCCGAGGTCGGCGTCGCCGGACAGCGGGACGGTCCGGGCGTGGATGCCCAGGATCGCGGCGCGGCCGTCCCGGTCCGGCGGGCTGACGGTGATCCGCCGGTCGAAGCGGCCGGGGCGCAGGAGCGCCGGGTCGAGCACGTCCGCCCGGTTGGTCGCGGCGATCACGATGACGCCCTCGGAGCCGGTGAAGCCGTCCATCTCGGTGAGGATCTGGTTGAGCGTCTGCTCGCGCTCGTCGTGCCCGCCCATGCCGCCGCCCGCGCCGCGTTGGCGCCCGATGGTGTCGATCTCGTCGATGAAGACGATCGCCGGGGCCACCTTGCGGGCCTCGGCGAACAGTTCGCGGACCCGGCTGGCGCCGACCCCGACGATCATCTCGATGAACTCGGAGGCGGAGGCGGAGAAGAACGGCACGTCCGCCTCGCTGGCGACGGCCCGGGCGAGGAGCGTCTTGCCGGTCCCGGGCGGGCCGCTGAGCAGGACGCCGCGCGGCATCTTGGCGCCGAGCCTGCGGTACCGGTCCGGGTTCTTCAGGAAGTCGACCACCTCGGTGAGTTCGGCCTCCACCTCGTCGATGCCGGCCACGTCGGCGAAGGTGGTGCGCCTGCCCTGCTCGGCGCTGACCGGCTTGGGCGGGGCCTTGCGGCCGAGCGCGCCGGCGCCGAGGCCGCCGCCCATCCGGCGGGCGACCAGCACCCAGATGAGGATCAGCAGCACCATCGGGGCGAGCGAGAGCAGCAGGTTGGCGAGGAAGCTGCGCTGCGGGACCACCGGGGAGGTCGCGGTGACCTCGACGCCCTGCTTCTGGAGGGTGGTCCACAGGTCGTCGTTGGCGAAGGAGGGCCGCTGGGTGGCGAACTCCGTGTAGTCGCCCTCGCCGCCGTCGGGTTTGGGCCGGGCGCTCTTGAGGGTGCCCTCGATCGCGTCGCCCTTGGAGTAGATCTTGGTGATGTTGCCCTTGTTCAGCTGGTCGTTGAACTCGGTGTAGGAGATCGTGGTGGCGCCGCCGTTGCCGAAGAAGGACAGCAGCAGGTCGGAGACCAGGAACACCACGAGCGCGGTGAGGACGAGGCCCGTCCAGCCGCCGGGCATCCGGCGGCGGGGTGGTGACGGGGGCGGTGCACCCTCGGACCGCCAGGGCTGGTCGGGGGTCTGGCGCGGCGGCACGGGTTCGGTCACCCGTCGGACGATACGGACCGCCGCTCGGGCGGGCCACGCGCAACGCCGCGCCGCGGACGCCCCCGGCCACCGCCCCCGGCGGCCGGCTACGCCCCGGTGCCCGGCCACTCCTCGGCGGTCAGCGCGAACCGCTCGTGGTCGCGCCACCCCCCGTTCAGGAACAGCATCCGCGGCGTGAAGCCCTCGTGCCGGAACCCCAGCCGCTCGGCCAGTGCGATCGAACGCGCGTTGCCCGGCTGCACGTTGATCTCCAGCCGGTGCAGCCCCAGCCCGCCGGCCGTCTGGGCGGCGAAGCAGCGGTCCAGGACCAGCCGCATGCCCTCGGTCATCCGCCCCGTCCCGGCGAACGGCAGGTACGAGTCGTAGCCCAGCGCGGCGTTGCAGAACCGGCCCATCACGATGTTGGCCACGTTGACCTTGCCGACCAGCCCGCCGCTCTCCCGGTCGACGACCAGGAAGGTGCGCAGGCCCGGCCCCTGGCGTTCCAGCAGCTCGGCCAGTCCGTCCGGCTCGACCGGGTTCCACCGCCCGATGTGGTCGGCGGAGCGCCGGACCGCCGCGGCGTACAGGTCCTTGTCCTCGCCCCGCGGGGCCCTGATCGTCACTCGCACGCCACCATCATCGGACATGCCGACGGCCCGCCGCCCGGGGTGTGCCGGGCGGCGGGCCGTCGGGAGGCGGACCGGGGCCTACAGCAGGTCCTTGAACTCCTTGGGCAGCTCGAAGTCGGCCGGGCCCTTGCCCGCGCCGAGGCCGAACGCGCCGCCGTCGGCCGGGCCCTGGGCACCGCCCGGGCCGAGCGCGCGGCGCTCGGCGGCCGCGGCCTCCTCCTGCGCGCGCTTCAGCGGGTTGCCGCTCTTGCGCTTGCCCTTGGCCTGCGGGGCCTTCTTGGCGGACTTCTTGCCGCCGCCGCCCATGCCGGGGATCCCCGGCATGCCGGGCACGCCCTTGCCGGAGGCCATCGCGGACATCATCTTGCGGGCCTCGAAGAACCGCTCGACGAGGTTCTTCACCTCGCCGACCTGGACGCCGGAACCCTTGGCGATGCGGGCCCGGCGGGAGCCGTTGATCAGCTCCGGCTCGGCACGCTCGGTCGGGGTCATCGACTTGATGATCGCGCCGACCCGGTTGACGTCCTTGTCGTCGATGTTGTTGATCTGCTCGCGGATCTGGCCCATCCCGGGCAGCATCCCCAGCAGCTTGGAGATCGAGCCCATCTTCTGGACCTGCTCCAGCTGCGACAGGAAGTCGTCCAGGGTGAACGCCTTCGGGCCGCCGCGCAGCTTGGCGGCGATCTTCTCGGCCTCGGCCTGCGAGAAGGTCTGCTCGGCCTTCTCGATCAGCGAGAGGACGTCGCCCATCCCGAGGATGCGCGAGGCCATCCGGTCCGGGTGGAAGGCGTCGAAGTCGTCGACCTTCTCGCCGTTGGAGGCGAACATGATCTGCCGGCCGGTGACGTGCGCGACCGAGAGCGCGGCGCCGCCGCGGGCGTCGCCGTCGAGCTTGGAGAGCACCACACCGGTGAAGTCGACGCCCTCGAGGAAGGCCTGCGCGGTGGTGACCGCGTCCTGGCCGATCATCGCGTCGACGACGAACAGGACCTCGTCCGGGTTGACCGCGGCGCGGATGTCCGCGGCCTGCTGCATCAGCTCGGCGTCGATGCCGAGACGGCCGGCGGTGTCGACGACGACGACGTCGTACTGCTTCTGCTTGGCGTACTCGATCGAGTCCCTGGCCACCTGCACCGGGTCGCCGACGCCGTTGCCCGGCTGCGGGCCGTAGAAGGCCACGCCGGCGCGCTCGGCGACCACCTGGAGCTGGTTGACCGCGTTGGGGCGCTGGAGGTCGCAGGCCACCAGCAGCGGGGTGTGCTTCTGCTGCTTCAGCCAGTGGCCGAGCTTGCCCGCGAGGGTGGTCTTTCCGGCGCCCTGGAGGCCGGCGAGCATGATGACCGTCGGGCCGTTCTTGGCGAACCGCACCCGTCGGGTCTCGCCGCCGAGGATCGCGATGAGCTCCTCGTTGACGATCTTGATGATCTGCTGCGCGGGGTTCAGCGCGCCCGAGACCTCGACGCCGAGTGCCCGCTCCTTCACCTGCTTGATGAAGGCCCGCACGACCGGCAGCGCGACGTCCGCCTCCAGCAGTGCGATGCGGATCTCGCGGGCGGTGGCGTCGATGTCCGCCTCGCTCAGGCGGCCCTTGCCCCGGAGGTTCTTGAACGTCGCTGCGAGGCGATCGGAAAGGGTGTCGAACACGTCGTCGCGGGTCCTCTGCGGCATCGGTATCGGTACGGTCGTCGCCCCCCAGGGTATCCGGCCGCCCCGGGTGAGGTCTCCACCCCCGTGCCCGGGGGTCTCAACCCAGGGCCGCCCGGACCTCCGCGGCCACCTCCGCGGCCCGCCCGGCGGCCAGCGGACGGCCCTCCTCGTCGGTCAGGTAGAAGGAGTCCACGGCCTCCGCGCCCAGCGTCGAGACGTGCGCCGTGCGCACCCGGACGCCGGCCCCGTCGAGCGCCCGGCCGATCCGGTGCAGCAGCCCCGGGGCGTCGTGGGCGCGCACCTCCAGCACGGTCGCGGTGGCCGAGGCCACCGCGGGCGCCACCGCGACGAGCGGCGGCGGGGTGGGGATGCCCCGGCGGCGCGGGGCGGCGGCGTCCCGCTCGGCCAGTCGGCGCGCGACGTCCAGCGAGCCGTCCAGGGCCCGCCGCAGGTCGGCCCGGAGCCGGGCGGCCTCCGGCAGCTCGCCGAACTCGGCGGCCACCCGCCAGGACAGCAGCAGCACCGGGCCCGCGCCGATCGGGTCCAGCTCGCGCAGGCCCGCCGAGCGGACGGTGAGCCGGTGCAGCGCGAGCACCCCGGCGACGGTGCCCAGCAGCCCGGGCCGGTCCGGGACGGCCAGGGTCAGTTCGACGCCCATCGGCTCGGTGGCCGGGTCCGCCCCGTCGGACTGGGCCAGCAGCGACAGCGCGGGCCCCCCGGTCCGGGCGGCCTCGACCGCGAGCCGCTCCTGCTCTGCGGTCGGTGCGGCCTCCACGGGGGCGGTCGCGGCGCCGGCCAGCCGGGCGGCGGCCCGGGCCACCAGACCGTCCACCAACGAGGCCCGCCAGGCGCTCCAGGCCGCCGGCCCGGTGGCGAGCGCGTCGGCCTCGGTGAGCGCGTGCAGCAGCTCCAGCTGCTGCGGGGTGCCGACCACCTTGGTGACCGCCTCGACGGTGGCCGGGTCGTCCGGGTCGCGCCGGGTCGCGGTGTCGACCAGGGTCAGGTGGTGGCGGACCAGCACCGCCAGGGTCTCGGTGTCCTCGGGGGCGAAGCCCATCCGGACGGCGACGTCGCGGACGATCACCTCGCCGGCCTCGCTGTGGTCGCCGGGCCAGCCCTTGCCGATGTCGTGCAGCAGCGCGGCGACCAGCAGGAGGTCCGGCCGGGCCACCCGGCGGGTCATCGCGGCCGCCCGCACCGCCGTCTCCACCAGGTGCCGGTCGACCGTCCAGCGGTGCACGGCGTTGCGCTGCGGACGGCAGCGCACCCGCTCCCAGTCCGGCAGCAACCGGGTGACCAGGCCCTCCGCCTCCAGCGCCTCCCAGACCGGGACGGCCGCCTCGCCCGCGCCCAGCAGGGTGACCAGCTGCTCGCGGGCCTCGTCCGGCCAGGGCGTCGGCAGCGGCCGGCACTCGGCGGCCAGCCGGCGCACCGTCGCGTACGAGACGGTGAGGCCGTTCTGGGCGGCGGCGGCCGCGGCGCGCAGCGGCAGCACCGGGTCGGCGGCCGGGCGGGCGCCCTGGGCCAGCACCGCCTCGCCGTCCTGCTCGACCACGCCCTCGGCGAGCGGGCGGCGCTCGACCGCGCCCCGGGCCACCGCGCCGGTGCCGCGCCCGGCGCCGGCGAAGCGGAAGGCCGACCGGGCGCTCCGGCGGCCCCGGCCGGAGCGGGCGGCGAGCACCCGGTCCACCGCCCGCCAGGTGACGTCGCTCGCGTAGGCGATGGTGCGGGCGGCCTCGTAGACCTCGCGCAGCAGGGTGTCGGCGTCGAGCACGCCGAGCCGTTCGGCGACCTGGTCCTGGTCCTGGAGGCTGAGCCGCTCGGTGGCCCGGCCGGTGGCCAGGTGCAGCGCGTCGCGGACGTCGGCGAGCCGCAGCGCGGCGGCGTCCAGACCGTCCCGGGGGGCGTCGGCGAGCCAGGTGGCGGCCACGGCGTCCAGGGCGACGACGTCGCGCAGACCGCCGCGGGCCTCCTTGAGGTCGGGCTCCAGCAGGAAGGAGAGCTCGCCGTGCCGCTCGGCCCGCTCACGGCAGAGTTCGCGCAGCTCGGGCAGGCGGGCGGGGGCGCTCGCGCGCCAGTCGGTCAGCACCACCGAGCGCAGGGTGGCGGTGAGCGCCTGGTCCCCGGCGAGGTGGCGGGCGTCCAGCAGGCCGAGCTGGGCCTTGAGGTCGGCGGCGGCCACCGCCCGGGCCTCGGCGACGGTGCGCACCGAGTGGTCGAGCGCGGAGCCCGAGTCCCAGACCGGGTACCAGATCCGCTCGGGCAGGTCGCGGGCGATCCGGCCGTCGTGCAGCAGCAGGACGTCGAGGTCGCTGCGCGGGGAGAGCTCGCCGCGCCCGTAGCCGCCGACCGCGACGAGTGCGACGCCGGGCGGCCGGCCGGCGGCGGTGAACAGGCCGGCCAGCCAGTCGTCGGTGAGCCGGGCGAGCGCGGTGCGGCGGGGGCGGCCGGACCGGCCGGGGTCGGCGAGCAGGGCGGCCCGGGCGGCGGCGTGGGAGGCGGCGTGGGCGGCGGTCCCGTCCCGGTCGTCGCCGGTCGGGGAGGGCGGGCTGGTCTCGGTGGTCATCGCGTGGTCCCGTCCGTCGTGCGGTTGAGCGGGTGGCGCCGGAGGGCCCGCGGGGCCGGGCGCCGATACGCCGCCGGCGGGCCTGCGCCCGGGTGGGGTCGCAGGCCCGCCCGCGGTGCGTGTCAGGGCCTTCGGGGGGAGTCGGGGCCGGGGCCCCGGAGGCGGTCCCGGAGCGGGCTCAGAGGGCGTCGGGGCCGCGCTCGCCGGTGCGGACCCGGACGGCGGTGTCGACCGGGATGCTCCACACCTTGCCGTCGCCGATCTTGCCGGTGCGGGCGGCCTTCACCAGGACGTCGATCAGGTCGTCGGCGTCCTCGTCCTCGACCAGCACCTCGATCCTGATCTTGGGCACGAGGTCGACGGTGTACTCGGCGCCCCGGTAGACCTCGGTGTGGCCGCGCTGGCGGCCGTAGCCGCTGGCCTCGGTGACGGTCAGGCCGTGGACCCCGAAGGCCTGCAGGGCGGCCTTCACCTCGTCCAGGCGGTACGGCTTGATCACGGCGGTGATGAGCTTCATCAGGCGTCGACCTCGGTCTTCTCGGCGGTCTTCTCGGCGGTCTTCGGGGACTTCTCGGCGGACTTCTCCGGGGGCTGCCCGGCGGACCCGGCCGCCGGCCCGTCACCGGAGCCCTCGACGGCCCTGGCGGCCTGAGCGGCCTGAGCGGCGCCGACCAGACCCGTGACGGCCCGGGCCAGGCCCCCGCCCACGGCGCTGAAATCGTAGGCCGACTCGGCGTGCTCGGCCTGGTCGATGCCGGCCACCTCGACCTCCTCGGCGACCCGGAAGCCGACCGTCCGGTCGACCGCCTTCGCCAGCAGCCAGGAGAGCACGAAGGAGTACGCGGCGACCACGGCCACGCCCATCGCCTGCTTGCCGAGCTGCCCGAGCCCGCCGCCGTAGAACAGGCCCTTGGCGGTCTGGCCGACACCGCCGGTGGCGAACAGGCCGATCAGCAGCGAGCCGATCGCGCCGCCCACCGCGTGCACGCCCACCACGTCGAGGGAGTCGTCGAAGCCGAGGCGGTACTTGAGGCTGACCGCGGCGGCGCAGACGGCCCCGGCGATCAGGCCGATCGCCACCGCGCCGAGCGGGCTGACCGAGCCGCAGGCCGGGGTGATCGCGACCAGACCGGCCACCGCGCCGGAGGCGGCGCCCAGCGTGGTGAACGCGCCGTGCTTGAACTTCTCGAAGACCAGCCAGCCGACCAGCGCGGCGCCGGTGGCCACCTGGGTGTTGACCAGCGCCATCGCGGCGACGCCGTTGGCGGCCAGCGCCGAGCCCGCGTTGAAGCCGAACCAGCCGAACCAGAGCAGTCCGGAGCCGAGCATCACCAGCGGCAGGCTGTGCGGGCGCATCGGGTCCTTCCTGAAGCCGACCCGCTTGCCGAGCACCAGGCAGAGCGCGAGGCCCGCGACGCCCGCGTTGATGTGGACGGCCGTCCCGCCGGCGAAGTCGATCACGCCGTTGCGGTCACCCAGCCAGCCGCCGTTGCCGCCGTCGAAGAAGAAGACCCAGTGCGCGACCGGGAAGTAGACGATGCTCACCCAGAGGGCGATGAACAGGCCCCAGGCGGCGAATCTCGCCCGGTCCGCGATGGCGCCGCTGATCAGCGCCGGGGTGATGATCGCGAACATCAGCTGGAAGGCGGAGAACGCGGTGACCGGAATGGTCCCGGTGAGGTCGTTCAGGCCGATGCCGCGCATCCCGATGAAGTCCAGGTTGCCGATCAGCCCGCCGAAGGAGTCCGGTCCGAAGCTGAGCGAGTACCCGTAGAGGACCCAGAGCACGCTGACGATGCCGAGCGAGAGGAAGCTCATCGCCAGCATGTTCAGTGTGCTCTTGGCCCGGACCATGCCCCCGTAGAAGAAGGCCAGGCCCGGGGTCATCACCATGACCAGGGCCGCACTGATGAGCACGAAGGCGGTGTCGCCCGCGCTGAAGCCGTCCGGCATCGGCGTCTCCTCTGCGTGAAAGCCGATCCACACCCGGGTTACCTGTCCCGTGCCACCCCGGGGTGTCGGCGATGCAGAGGAGCGTGCCGAAGGCTGGTTTCGGCCAGTGCGGCCCGTTGTTTCGCGGCCGTGACGCATGCGACGCGCGGGTTACACCTGCGTGAACCACGGCCCCGTCACCGGGCCGGACGGCTTACCGTGCCGCCGCACGGCACGGCCGGTCGCGAAAGCGCCACCGACCGTGGCGGCGGGGGGCCGGCACGGTCGGCGGGGGCCCGGCGGCGGGGTCCTCAGACCACCGAGACGTACTCCGGGATGTCCTGGACCACGCGCTCCTTGAGCCGGCTCACCGCGTCCACGCCCCTGAAGCGGGCGGCGGCGGCCTCGGTGGTCTTGCGCACCCGGGAGTTCAGCCGCTCCGAGCGCACCTTGGCGGCGATGTCCACGGCCTGCTCGGCCATCACCGCGGCCTGCTCGGCCTCCTTCTGCAGCAGGTGCACGCTGGCCATGCCGATCAGGTTGAAGGCGTACGAGCGCACGTGGTCGCCGTCCTGGCGGAAGAGGTCGACGGCCCGCTCCATCACCGGCGCGGACATCGAGGCGTACAGCTCGGCGTTGTCGGAGTGGTAGGCGAGGTCGCGGAAGGAGTGCGCGTTCTCGGCGTTCAGCTCGGCGGGCGAGAAGAACTTCAGCCAGTCCGGCTCCTCGTCCCCCTCGCGGATGTCGGTGAAGGTGTCCTCGGACAGCCGGACCGCCCGGGCGCAGCGGTTCACCTCGCCGATGGTGGCGTAGGCCCGCGCCTCCATCGCGTACAGCAGGGACTGCTGGCGCGCGGTGGCGGTGTCCCGGCTGCCGTACTGCGCCAGGTGGATCAGCTCCAGGGCGTCCTCGCCCCGGTTGAGGTGGATCATCTGGCGGCTCATGTCGGTGAGGATCAGTGCGCCGAACGGGCGGTCGCCCGCCTCCTTGGCGGCGTGCAGGGCCAGCACGTAGTACTTCTGCGCGCTCGGGTGCATCCCGACGTCGTAGGACATCCACCCGGCCAGGTGGGCGAGTTCCGCGGTGAGCCGGAACAGCCGCCGGGTGGTGTTCTCGTTGTACGTCTCCTGGAGGAGGTCGGTGACCTCGTGCAGCTGGCCCACGACGGCCTTGCGGCGCAGCCCGCCGCCGTTCTGGGCGTCCCACTGGCGGAACATCACGGTGGTCTGCTCGAGCAGTTCGAGCTCCGGCTCGGAGAGCCGGCCGGTGAAGGGGTCGCCGCCGTTGGCCGCGGCGAGGATCGGGGTGGGGGTGCCGGTCGGGCCGGGGGCGAGCCAGCGCTGCATCGGCTCGATCAGGGCGGCACCGGCGGTCAGCGCGAGCGAGGTGCCGAGGAAGCCCCGGCGGTTGAGCATCAGGTCGCTGCGGGAGTAGTCGCTGATCAGCTGGACGGTCTGCGGCGCGCTCCACGGCAGGTCGACGCCGCCGCCCACGGTGGAGACCGGGATCGCCGCGCGCAGGCCGAGGTCCTCGATGGAGACCACCGAGCCGAAGCGCTCGGAGAAGAGCTCCGACATGATCTTGGGGATGGGCTCCCGGGGCTGCTCGCCGTCGAGCCAGCGGCGCACCCGCGAGGTGTCGGTGGACACGTGGTGGGCGCCGATCTGCCGGGCCCGGCGGTTGACCTGGCGGGCCAGCTCGCCCTTGGACCATCCGCTGCGGGCGAACCACGTGGTCAGCTTCTCGTTGGGTTGCTTCTCTGCCATGGGAACGTCCCCATCCCGCCCGGCCCCTGCCGGGGCCCCGATCGTGACGCCCGACGGTTGCGGGCTCTTGCCAGGCGTGCCGTGCCTGAGGTGGTGCCGTACCGTGCCGTCGCACTGGTGTGCCATCGTCGCGGACGAGTCGTCAGATCCCCAACTCCCGTTCCCCGAGGGCCTGGAGTCGACTCGACGACCACGTCCGTGTGCTGAACGTAATGCCCCGCCCGGCACCCGCGGGAGCGACCCTGGCGAAACGCCACCTTTCGCCACCCCCAGGAGTGAACCGAAGCAAGGACCCACACGCTTCACTGGATGGACCGACGGTCCGGCATATGCGGGCCGCCAAGTCCTCCGGCGAAACCCGGTGGTACCGGCAATCCACAGCGGCCACGGGCGAGTTCGCCGACCGCACCGGTCGGCACCCGCCCCGCGCACCCGACGATCCTGCACCGGTGCCGCCCGCCACAAGGCGGCGCCCGAGGCGCACCACCGCAACAGGCGCGCACCGCGCGCTGCGCGCCGCCACCGCACAACGCGTCACGCAACGGACAATCAACACAAAGTCACGATCCCGTAACCATCGGCAACCAGAACCTGTTGGGGGAGGCATGGACAACCTGTTCGGCGAACTTCGACTGGGACACCTGCGGTTGACACCGCTGGGCGCGCGCCGCCGCACCAAGGTCACCGCGTCCCAGGCCGCCGCGGAGTACACCGGCCGCTGGGGCTGGACGGTCGCCACCGGCGCCCCGGCCGACTCCGCCACCGCCCCGGCCCGCTGTCCCTGCGGCTCCGCACGCTGCGCCGCACCCGGTCTGCACCCCGTGCCGGGCACCGCGGGCCGGGCCCGCGCCGCCGGCGCCGAGGGCTCGGTGCTATTCCCCACCGGCCGCGCCTTCGACGTCCTGGACGTCCCCGAGCAGGCCGGCCTGCAGGCGCTGGTCCGGCTGGAACGCATGGGCACCCAGGTCGGCCCGGTGCTCGCCGCGCCCACCGGTCGACTGCAGTTCCTGGTCGCCGCCGGCACCGCCCGTCGGCTGCCGGACCTGCTCTACCGGATGGGCTGGGACGACGCCGCCCTCGACCTCACCTGCCACGGCGAGGGCAGCTACGTGGCCGCCCCGCCCACCGTGCTCGGCACGCTCGGCCCGGTCCGCTGGCTGCGCCGCCCCACCCGCGACAACGCCGGCTGCCCGCCGGAGGCCCGGCTGCTGCTCGGCACCCTCGCCTACGCCTGCCACCGCGGCCGCGAGCGCACCGCCGAACCCGCCTGGCTGGCGTCCTAGCCCGCACGCCCCCGCCTGGGCTCCCGGCCTCCGCCGCACCTGGCCGGGCACGCGAAAGGGCCCGCCCCCCGTCGGGAGCGGACCCTTCGCGCACGGGGCGTTCAGTCCCCGATCAGCGCGTCCACGAACGCGCCCGGCTCGAACGGCGCCAGGTCGTCCGCGCCCTCGCCCAGACCCACCAGCTTGACCGGCACGCCCAGCTCGCGCTGGACCGCGACCACGATGCCGCCCTTGGCGGTGCCGTCCAGCTTGGTCAGCACGATGCCGGTGATCTCGACCACCTCGGCGAAGACCCGGGCCTGGATCAGGCCGTTCTGGCCGGTGGTGGCGTCCAGCACCAGCAGCACCTCGTCCACCGGGCCGTGCTTCTCGACGACCCGCTTGACCTTGCCCAGCTCGTCCATCAGGCCGGTCTTGGTGTGCAGCCGGCCGGCGGTGTCCACCAGCACGGTGTCGGCGCCCTCGGCGATGCCCTCCTTGACGGCGTCGAAGGCGATAGAGGCCGGGTCGCCGCCCTCCGGGCCGCGCACGGTGCGGGCACCGACCCGCTCGCCCCAGGTCTGCAGCTGGTCGGCGGCCGCGGCACGGAAGGTGTCGGCCGCGCCGAGCACCACCTTGCGGCCGTCGGCGACCAGGACGCGCGCCAGCTTGCCGGTGGTGGTGGTCTTGCCGACGCCGTTGACGCCGACCACCAGGACCACGGCCGGTCCGTCCTCGTGCTTGGTGGAGCGGACGGTGCGGTCGAGGTCCCTGCCGACCAGCTCGACGAGCTCCTCGCGCAGCAGCGCGCGCAGCTCGTCGGGCGTGCGGGTGCCGAGCACCTTCACCCGGGTGCGCAGCCGCTCGACAAGCTCCTGGGTGGGGGCGACGCCGACGTCGGCGGTGAGCAGGGTCTCCTCGATCTCCTCCCAGGTGTCCTCGTCCAGGTGCTCGCGGGAGAGCAGCGTGAGCAGGCCCTTCCCGAGCGAGTTCTGCGAGCGGGAGAGCCGGGAGCGCAGCCGGACCAGCCGGCCCGCGGTGGGCTCGGGGACCTCGACGGCCGGGGGCGCCTCGGCCTCGGCCGCCTCGACCTCGATCTCGGCGGGGGCCTCTGCCGTCCCGGCCTCGGTGGTCCCGGCCTCGGGAAGGGGGAGTTCCACCTCCTCGACGGTGCGGCGGGGCTCCTCGGTGGGCGGCGCGGACTCGTCGCCGACCTGGGGCTCCGCCGGGGTGGGCTTCGGCGCCGTGATGACCGGCGCCTGCGACTTCGGGGGGAGCTGCTGGCGTCGTCTGCCGGAAACGACGAGGCCCGCGATCGCGCCGACGGCGATCACGGCGATGACTACGGCAAGGATCACGTATTCCATATCCGCTCCAGTATCCGTGACCGGAGCGCGGATGGACCGCAGCCGGACTACGCCGATGCGGTGGGGGCGGCGGCGACGGACCCGTGCCGTTCCCCGGCCCGGCGGCGCGCGGGCACTCCCCCGCGCAGCCGCTGGCTGATCACCTGCGAGATGCCGTCGCCCTTCATGGTCACGCCGTAGAGGGCGTCCGCCGACTCCATGGTGAGCTTCTGGTGGGTGATCACGATCAGCTGGGAGGACTCCCGCAGCTCCTCCATGATCCCGACGAGCCGGCGCAGGTTGGTCTCGTCCAGCGCCGCCTCCACCTCGTCCATCACGTAGAACGGGCTGGGCCGCGCCTTGAAGATCGACACCAGCAGCGCCACCGCGGTGAGCGAGCGCTCACCGCCGGAGAGCAGTGACAGCCGCTTGACCTTCTTGCCCGGCGGGCGGGCCTCGACCTCGACGCCGGTGGTGAGCATGTCGTCGGGGTCGGTCAGCACCAGCCGCCCCTCCCCGCCGGGGAACAGCCGGGCGAAGACGCCCTCGAACTGTGCCGCGGTGTCGTGGTAGGCCGAGGTGAACAGCTGTTCGACCCGGTCGTCGACCTCCCGGACGATGTCCAGCAGGTCGCGCCGGCTGCGCTTGAGGTCGTCCAGCTGCTCGCCGAGGAAGCGGTGGCGCTCCTCCAGCGCCGTGAACTCCTCCAGCGCCAGCGGGTTGACCTTGCCGAGCTGCTGGTAGGCCTTCTCGGCGGCCCTCAGTCGCTTCTCCTGCTCGGCCCGGTCGTACGGGCGCGGCGCGCCGGGCTCCCCGCCGTCCCCGCCGTCCCGGCCCTCCTCGGCGGCGTCCGCGGCGGACGGCGGCACCGGCTGGTCCGGGCCGTACGAGGCGAGCAGCTCACCGCCGTCGATGCCGAACTCCTCCAGCGCACGGGCCTCCAGCTGCTCGATCCGCAGCCGCTTCTCGGCCCGCAGCACCTCGTCGCGGTGGCCGGCGTCGACCAGCTTGTCCAGTTCCTCCTTGAGGCCGCGGCCCTGCTCGCGGTGCGCGCGCAGTTCGCTCTCGCGCTCGGCGCGCTCCTGTTCGACGGCCGCCCGCCCGGCGTCCGCGCGGGTCAGCGACACCTCCAGGCAGGCCAGCAGCTGCCGGGCGCCCGCCGCGACGGCGTTCGCCACGCCCGCGTCGTGCTCGGCGCGCCGGAGGCGCTCGGCGGCCCGGTCCCGCGCCTCGCGCTCGGCTCGGGCGGCCCGGTCCAGCTGGTCGGCCCGGCCGGCGAGCGCGCGGACCCGCTCCTCGTGGGTGCGCACCGCGAGCCTGGCCTCCAGTTCGGTCTGCCGGGCCGCGGAGGCGCCGTCGGCCAGCCGCTGCTGCTCGGCCCGGTCCGGCTCCTCCTCCCCGGCCTCCGCCGTGCCTTCCGCCGCGGCCAGGCGTTCGGCCGACTCCTCGGCGGCGGACAGCAGTTCGGCGAGGCCCCGGTCGGCCCGCGCGGCGGCGGCCGAGAGCCGCTCGGCCTCACCGGCGGCGGCCCGGGCCTGACCGCCGAGGCGGCCCAGCGCACCGGCGACCCGGGCGCGTTCCCGCTCCGCCTGACGCCGCCGTTCCGCGAGCTGCTCGACGACCGCGACCGACTCCCGGCGCAGTTCGGTGAGTTCGGCCAGGCGGGCGGCCGACTCGGCGCAGCGGGCGGCCAGTTCGTCGATCGCCCGGGCGGTCTCGTCCACCGCGGCCCGGGTCTCCAGCAGGCTCGGCGCACCACCGGATCCGCCGTGCGCGTGGCCGCTGCCGAGCCGGTCGCCGTCGGCGGTGACGGCGGTCAGCCCGGGGTGGTCGGTGACCAGTCGCAGCGCCTCGTCGAGGGTGTCGACGACCGCCACGCCGGCCAGCAGGCTCCGGGCGGCGCCCGTCAGGTCGGCCGGGCCGTCGAGGAGTTCCGCCGCCCAGCGGGCCCCGGCGGGCGGCTCGACCGGTGCGGCCCCGGGCTCGGGTGCGCCGGCGATCAGCAGGGCGGCCCGGCCGGCGTCCTCGGCACGCAGCATCCGCAGCGCCGCGGCGGCGGTGCTGGGCGAGTCGACGGCCACCGCGTCGGCCGCCGCCCCGAGCGCCGCCGCGACGGGCACCTCGTGGCCGGGGGCGATCCGCAGCAGCCCGGCCGCCGGGCCGAGCAGCCCGGCCAGCCGGTCCCCCGCGTCGAGCAGCGCGCCGGTGCCGTCCTTGCGGCGCAGTCCGAGCGAGAGCGCCTCGTGCCGGGCGGTGAGCGCGGCGCGTTCGCGCTCGGCGGCGGCGGCCGTCTCCCGGGCGGCGGCGAGGTCGTGTTCGACGGCGGCGAGCCGGTCCCGGGCCTGCCGGTGGGCGTCCTCGACCCGGTCGTCCTCGCCCGCCGACCCGTCCACCTGCTGCTGGAGTTCGTCGAGTTCGGCCCGGGCGGCCGCGGCGCGCAGCAGCGCCTCGTCCCTGGCCTCGGCGAGCCGGCCGGTCTCGGCCTCGGCGGAGGCGGCCCGGGAGCGGGCGGCCGCGGCCTGGCCCTGCAGCCGGGCCAGGCCCTCGCGGCGGTCCGCGATGGCCCGGGCGGCGTCCCGCAGCCGGCGTTCCTCGGCGGCCAGGGCGCGTTCCAGCTCCCCCTTGTGCTCGACCGCCTCGGCGAGCGCGTACTGCGCCTCCTCCAGGGCCTCGGCGAGCGCGGCCTCCTCCTCGCGGACCCGTTCGGCCTCCCGTTCCAGCTCCTCCGGGTCGCGTCCGCGCCGTTCCTCGGTCCGCCCGCCGGCGGCGGCGTGCCGGGCCCGGGCCTCGGCCAGGCCGACGGTGCCGCGGGTGCGCTCGGCGAGCGCGGACAGCCGGTACCAGGTCTGCCGGGCGGCCTCCAGGCCCGGTCCGAGCTGTTGGACCTGCGCCTCCAGGACGGCCTCGCGCTGCACCGCCCGGGCGAGTTCCTGCTCGACGGTGGTGCGGCGCAGCCGCAGCGCCAGTTCGTCGGCGATCTCGGCCTCGACGGCCCGGCGGAGGGTGAGCAGGTCGTCGGCGAGCAGTCGCAGCCGGGCGTCGCGCAGGTCGGCCTGGATGCCGGCGGCGCGGCGGGCGATCCTGGCCTGTCGGCCGAGCGGCCCGAGCTGGCGGCGCAGTTCGGCCACCAGGTCCTGGACGCGGTTGAGGTTGGCCTGCATCGCGTCCAGCTTCCGCAGCGCCTTCTCCTTGCGCTTGCGGTGCTTGAGGACGCCGGCCGCCTCCTCGATGAAGGCGCGGCGGCCCATCGGGTCGGCGTGCAGGACGGAGTCGAGCTGGCCCTGGCCGACGATCACGTGCATCTCGCGGCCGATGCCGGAGTCGGAGAGCAGCTCCTGGATGTCCAGCAGCCGGCAGGTCTCGCCGTTGAGGGCGTACTCGCTGCCGCCGTTGCGGAACATGGTCCGGGTGATGGTCACCTCGGCGTACTCGATCGGCAGGGCGCCGTCGGTGTTGTCGATGGTGAGGCTGACCTCGGCCCGGCCGAGCGGGGCGCGCCCGCTGGTCCCGGCGAAGATGACGTCCTCCATCTTGCCGCCGCGCAGCGACTTGGCGCCCTGTTCCCCCATCACCCAGGACAGCGCGTCGACCACGTTCGACTTGCCGGAGCCGTTCGGGCCCACGACGCAGGTGATGCCGGGCTCGAAGCGCAGGGTGGTGCTGGAGGCGAAGGACTTGAACCCGCGCAGCGTCAGACTCTTCAGGTGCACGCGGCCGGTCTCCTCATCGCTCGCGGGGCCCAGCGGCGACTGTAACCCCGGCGGGCGGTGCGCCCCGGGCCCGGACACGACGAAGGGACGCCACAACCGGGCGTCCCTTGCATGCAGCGTCCCTTTCGGGGCGGCTCAGTGCACAGCGGCGTCGATCTGCGAGGACCGTGCGGGACTCAGGTGAGAGCCGGCTCCCGCTGATCCAGATCGATGCTGTTGAGCAGCGAGTGCTCGTCAGCGACAGCGGTGAGAGCGTCGTTCTCAGCCTGCATCCGAAGGAGCTCGGACTCCAGGTCCTGGACGCGCTGCTGAAGCCGTCGCATCTCGGAGAGCATTCGCGGGTCGGGGCCGCCGACGTACCCGAGAAGCGCCTTTGCCATGATGAATGGTCCTCCACGCTGAGTGACCGAACCGGAACGGTATGGGTCTAGGGGGAAGGGGGACGCACGCGCGGCGCGCCACCGGCAGTGCTGGCTGGACACCACGGCACAACCGTCGTGAGCTGGGCTCACGAGGGCATGCGCCTACCGGATAAACGCGGTCGTGTGCGCGGGCTTCAAGCGTCTCACCAAAGACGGAAAGGGTCAACACGATCACCGCACGCTACCGCGCCCCTGTCACCTGCCTGGCGGTGTCGTCACGCCTAGGGGGGCTCGGGCCGGGTCCACCACCTGCTCGTGGATCATCGTTCGATGCGGAGTCAACCACGAGTCTGCCCGAATGGCAACCGTATGACACCGGCAGTTGCGGATCATTTCCGGGCGGCCCCCGCGGGGCCCGGCTCAGCGGATCTCGAAGCCCTCGTAACCGGTGCCGACGGCCGTCCAGATCTCGGTGACGCCGCTGACGCTCCCGGGCGTGTCGGGGCCGCGGAGCAGGGCGAGCAGCAGTTCGCAGTCGGTGGCCAGGCCCTCGGCGACCACCTGGACCCGGCCGTCGCCGAGGTTGCTCGCGTAGCCGGTCAGCCCGACCTCCAGCGCCCGCGCCCTGGTCCACCAGCGGAAGCCGACCTCCTGGACCTTCCCCCGGACCCAGGCGGTCACCCGGACCGGTTCATCACTGTGGGCGTCGCGACCGTGCATGCCCCGACCCTAACCCGGGGCGGTCGCCGTGGCCCGGGTTAGGGTCGGGGCAGCCGGCCCGGACGCGCCGCGGCCCCGCCGGGGAGCCGGCGGGGCCGCGGGGACGGGGCGTCCGGGGCAGCGGGTCAGCGCGTCAGCGCGTCACCAGTCGCCGCCGCCGAAGTCGCCCCCGCCACCGAAGTCGCCCCCGCCGAAGCCGCCCCCGCTGTCGCTGAAGCCACCGCTGAAGTCCGAGGCGTTGAAGTCGGCGCCGGTGTAGTCACCGCCCTCGTACTGGTCCTGGTAACCGTGGTCGCCCATCGGGGCCGCGGCGTAGGCCGGGGAGCTGATCATCGAGCCGAGCGCGGTGCCGACCAGCAGGCCCGGCAGCAGGCCGCCGCCGAAGCCCCCGAAGTAGCCGCCCGCCCAGGGGCCGTACGCCGGGCCGGCGTTCCAGTACGGCTGGGGGCCGTGGTCGGTGTCGACGGTGCGGACGGCCGGGTCGAGGCCGGCGGCCAGCCGGTCGGCGTCGGCCTGGCAGACCGGGACGGTGCGGGCGGCGCCGCCGGCCGGGGCCCAGTCGACGTCCTTGACGGACGGGCCGTGGCGCGGGTCCATGAAGCACGGCGGGCGGCGCTCGGGCAGCGGGCGGGCGTCCCGCCGGGCGGCCAGGGTGGCGAGGGCGAACCGGCCGTCCTCCAGCGCCTCGGTGACCGGCCTGACGTCGTCGGGCCGCTTGGCCTCGTCCATCAGGCGCTTGGCCTTCTCGTACGAGTCCAGGGCGTGGGTGTAGTCGGCGCGCTGGGTGTCGTCGGCGTCGGCCGCGCCCGGGCTGAAGTCCAGGCGGTCCAGCTCCTCGCCGAAGGCGGTGATGTCCTCGTCGACGACCCGGCGGAGCTGCTCCAGCTCGGCGCGGGCCTGCTCCTCCTTGCGCTTCTTGGCACGGCGGAAGAGGAGGAAGACACCGGCGCCGGCGAGGGCGAGCAGCGCGACCGGGATGACGACCCAGGCGATCGAGGTGCTGCTGTCGACCCCGCTGCCCTTGGCCTGCGGGGCGGCGGTGTCGACGAAGTCGTTCAGGGTGGCGTCGATGTCGCCGCCGTGGGAGCGGAAGGCCGCGCCGGCGATCCGCTCGGCGCTGCCGTTCGCCATCGCGCCGCGGTCCGCGTGGGCGGCGAACTGGTCGCCGCGCCAGATCGCGTAGGCGCCGTCGATGCCGACCTTGGTGCGCAGGTCCTTGAAGACGGTCTGGGCGCCGTAGGCCTGGCTGGCCGGGACGACCGCGACGAAGATCGGCTTGTCGGCCTTCTTGATCTTCTCGGTCAGGGCGTCCGCCTGGCTCTGGCTGAAGCGGCCGGTCATCGCCGGGTCGACGTAGACCTTGCCCTGCTTCAGGGTGGAGGCGGCGTCGTCCAGCCCGCCGGCGGCCGAGGCCGCCGGAGCCAGCAGGAGCAACAGCCCGAGCAGCGCCGCCACCAGGGCAAGCGGCCCGGCGCCCCGGGAACGTCGTGCAAGGGTTCTCATGTCCCCGACGCTACCGTGACCGGCGCCGGAGGACGGCATACCCTTCGCATACTGGTGACTGCGGGGTTCCCCGCCGACCGCCGGGGCCGCGCCCCTCCTCGGGGATGATGTTTCCCCCACTCGCCCCTGACGCCGGTGGCCTGCGGGAACCGCGGCGGGCGCCCGGTCGTACGTCCCGGCGGGCCGGGGGTTCCGGGGGCGTGCCGACCGTACCGCGCGGGCGGGCATAGTGGACCCGGACCGCTGGTCCCATTACCCGTTCTTGACCCATCTCCCGATCGGAGCACCCGGTGATCATCGGCCTCGTCACCGCCGTGGCGGCATCCGCCTGCTACGGCACCGGCTCGGTCCTGCAGGCCGTCGGATCCCGCCGTTCCGCCCGCGAGGAGGCCGCCAAGGGCGCCACCACCGGCACCACCGAGCACGGCGGTCCGAGCCTCTCCTCGACCGCGAAGGCAGCCGTCACCTGGGAGTTCATCCTCGGCACGGTGCTGGACTTCATCGGCTTCGGGCTGGGCGCGCTGGCCGCCCGGCTGCTGCCGCTCTTCCTCTCCCAGACCATCATCAGCGCCAACCTGGTGATCACCGCGGTGCTGAGCATCAAGCTGCTCGGCATCCGGCTCAAGCAGCTGGAGTGGGCGTCGATCGGCGTGCTCTGCTCGGCGCTGGTGCTGCTGGCGGTCTCGGCCGGCCCGGAGGGCGGCCACCACGCGGCGATGTCCTTCCACTGGTGGCTGCTTCTGATCACCACCGTGCTGCTGGTCGGCGGCAGTCTGCTGGTGCGCCGGATGGGCGCCAAGGGCGCGATCGTCGCCGGTCTGCTCTCCGGCCTGGGCTTCGGCGCGCTCGGCGTCGGCGTGCGCATCCTGAACGGCGTCGACCCGTTCGACCTCGCCTCGCTGCTCTCCGACCCCGCGCTGTACGCGATCCTGATCGGCGGCATCGGCGGCATGTACGTGCACACGGTGGCGCTGCAGATCGGCTCGGTGAACGGTGCCACGGCCGCGCTGGTGGTCGGCGAGACGGTGCTGCCCGGCGCGGTCGGGGTGATCTGGCTCGGCGACTCCTCCAAGCCCGGTCTGGGCTGGCTCGGCGTGGTCGGCTTCCTGCTGGCGGTGGTCTCCGCGGTCGGCGTCGCCTACTTCGGCCAGGACACCCACGGCGCACCGGACGAACCGGCCGAGGACCGGCCGGCCCTCGCCGAGCACTGACGGGCACCGACGGGCGGTGGGCTCCGACGGGCGCCGACGGGCTGCGGGCACCGGCGAGCGACGGGCACCGACGGGCGCGCGGCCCGCGGATCCGGTCGGCACCGGGTCCGCGGGCCGCGCCCGGAGCCTCAGCCCCCGTTGCGGACCCGCGGCACCCGCTGGCAGCGGGGGCAGAAGTAGCTGGACCGGTTCATCCAGGCGGCCCGCCGCATCGGGGTGCCGCAGCGGCGGCACGGTTCGTCCTCGCGGCCGTAGGCGTCGAGGTCCCGGGAGAAGTAGCCGCTCTCGCCGTTCACGTTGACGTACAGGCTGTCGAAGCTGGTGCCGCCGACGGCGAGCGCCGCCGTCATCACCGCGCGGGCGTTGGCCAGCAGTTCGGCGGCCTGCGCCCGGGTGAGCGTCGCGGTCGGGCGGTCGTAGTGCAGCCGGGAGCGCCAGAGCGCCTCGTCGGCGTAGATGTTGCCGACCCCGCTGATCAGCGTCTGGTCGAGCAGCGCCCGCTTCACGGTGGTGCGCCTGGCCCGCAGCGCGGCCACGAAGACGGCGTCGTCGAAGCGCTCGTCGAGCGGGTCGCGGGCGATGTGCGCGATGGAGAGTGGGGTGCCCTCCGGGTCCCCCTCCTCGGCCTCCTCGACGGCGAGGCCGCCGAAGGTCCGCTGGTCGACGAAGCGCAGCTCGCGCCCGCCGTCGGTGAACCGCAGCCGCACCCGCAGGTGCGTCTCGTCGGGCACCGAGGGCTCCTGGACGAGGAGTTGGCCGCTCATCCCGAGGTGGCCGATCAGCGAGAACCCGGTGCCGGTGCCGCCCAGCGGCAGCCACAGGTACTTGCCGCGGCGCTGCGCGGCGCCGAGGACGGTGCCGGTCAGCCGGGCGGCGAAGTCGGCCGCGCCGGCGGGCTGTCGGCGCACCGCGCGCGGGTGCAGCACCTGGACGTCGGCGACGGTGCGCCCGGCGACCCAGTTCGCCAGACCGCGGCGGACGACTTCGACCTCGGGGAGTTCGGGCACGGGAACAGGCCTCCTGCGGCAGACGACGGCAGGAGGAAGGCTACTGCGGACTCACGCGCCGGCGGGCAGCCGGTCGGCGTACTTCTCCTTGATCGCGCGCCAGGCGCTCTCGGCGGCCTTCTGCTCGGCTTCCTTCTTCGAGCGGCCGACGCCGCTGCCGAAGTCCTCGCCGGCGACCCGGGCCGCGGCGGTGAAGGTCTTCTCGTGGTCCGGTCCGGACTCCATGACCACGTACTCGGGGACTCCGATGCCCACCGAGGCGGTGAGCTCCTGGAGGCTGGTCTTCCAGTCCAGGCCCGCGCCCAGCTGGGAGGACTCCTCGATCAGCGGGTCGAACAGGCGGTGGACGAACTCGGTGGCGGCGTCCAGCCCCTGGTCCAGGTAGACGGCGCCGATCACGGCCTCGACGGTGTCGGCGAGGATCGACGACTTGTCGCGGCCGCCGGTGCCCTCCTCGCCCTTGCCGAGCCGGATGAACGCACCGAGGTCGAGGCCCCGGCCGACGTCCGCGAGCGCGCGGGAGTTGACCACCGCGGCGCGGAGCTTGGCGAGCGTGCCCTCGGGGACGTCCGGGTGGACGCGGTAGAGGGTGTCGGTCACCACCAGGCCCAGCACCGAGTCGCCGAGGAACTCGAGGCGCTCGTTGGTGGGCAGGCCACCGTTCTCGTACGCGTACGAGCGGTGGGTCAGGGCGCGTACCAGAAGGGCGCGCTCGAGCGTGTACCCGAGGCGCCCTTCCAGGACGTCGTATTCGGTCGAAGCCGGCCCGCCGGCCCTGCCACCGCTCGAAGAGGAACCCTTCGGGGCGGTGGACGCCTTGCGGGTGGAGTTACCGTCCGACATCGATCCGTGCACCCCGCCGATCAGACCGAGAGGACCTGGCGACGGTTGTACGTGCCGCAGCTCGGGCACGCGATGTGGCCGAGCTTCGGCTCGTGGCAGCGGTCGCACGCCACGAGGGCCGGAACGACGGCCTTCCAGTTGGACCGGCGGTGGCGCGTGTTGCTGCGCGACATCTTCCGCTTCGGAACAGCCACGGCTACTTCTCCTGGTTCTCGGCGAGACCCTCACGGGTGTCGCTGTTCTTGATCCCGTCACCCTCGTCGCCGGGGGCGGCGGAGAGTCCCTGCAGAGCCGCCCACCTGGGGTCGGCGGCGTCGTGGTGGTGCGCCGGGTCGTCGCTCAGGCGCGCTCCGCACTCGGAGCACAGGCCCAGGCAGTCTTCCTGGCACACCGGCTGCAGCGGCAGTGCGAGCACCACCGCGTCACGCAGCACCGGCTGGAGGTCGAAGAAGTCGCCCTCCAGACGGTAAGTCTCTTCTTCCGAGTCCTCTTCGAGGTCCTCGGCCCCGGCGGTCCGGGCGCGGTGGCGCTCGTCGGACTCCGGGTAGTAGTACAGCTCCTGGAAGTCCACGTCGATGTCGTCGTCGACGGGCTCCAGGCACCGGACGCACTCGCCCTCGACGTGGGCCTCGGCGGTGCCGGTCACCAGCACGCCCTCGACCACCGACTCCAGGCGGAGCTCCAGCCGGATCTCGCTCTTCTCGGGGACTCCGATCACGTCGATGATGCCCAGGCCCTCGGGGGCCTCCAGGGTGCGGGACACCTTGCGCAGCGAGCCCGGGCGACGTCCCAGTTCGTGCGTGTCGAACACGAGGGGGTCGCGGTGGTCGAGGCGGTTCAAGGTGTCCTGACTTCCATGGGATTCATCGATTGCGGTGCCTACGCACCGACGGTGCGCGGGCAAGCCGAGAGTCCGACACGAGATGGCCGGAGTGGTCAGCCTACCGGAGTCTCCCGCCAGGCCCAACTTCGGTCCCGTCAGGGACGCCAGCCGGGCCCGGCCGGAACCGGCTCAGCGGCCGCCCAGCTCCCGGAGCCGGGTCATGTCGATCATGCTGGTGTCGAAGAAGCTGGTCTCGTCCAGTCCCGGCTGCTGCTGCGGCACGGCCGGCGGGGCGGCGGGCTGCTGCGGGTAGGCGTAGCCGTCGTACTGCTGGGCGCCGTAGCCCTGTTGCTGCTGGGGATAGCCGTAGTCGCCGTGCTGCTGGTTCTGGTAGTCCGGCTGCTGCTGGTAGCCGCCCGCGGCGCCCTGCTGCTGGTGCCCCCACTGGGTGCCGTACGGGTCGCCCTGGCCGGCCGGGTCGAAGCCGCCGCCGTACACCTCGGCGTACTGCCCGCCCTGCTGCTGGGCGGCGGCGTACTGGTCGGCGCCGGGGGCCTGCCAGCCGGCCGCGGCCGGGGTCTGCTCCGGCCAGGTCTGCTGCTGCGGCACGTCCTCGCGGTACCAGGCGATGTCGTCGCCCTCCGCCTCGGAGAAGCCCGCGGCGACGGCCTCGGCCCGCTCCTTGGCCTGCTGGGCCTCGTCGGCGGCGGCCAGGTAGGCGCCGAGCTCGTCGATCGGCCGCTTGCCGAGCAGCTTGTCGCGGCCCTTGCCGACGGCCTCCAGGGTGGCGCTGAGGACGTTCTCCAGGGTGGCGAGCTTCACGTCGACGTACTCGTCGACCTCGGGGCTCGGGCTGATCCGCTGCGGCTGGAACTCCTCGCCGTCGCTCTCGCCGTCGAACTCCGTCTCGAAGACGCTGGAGTCGCCGCGCAGCTTGGTGCGGCCGCGGCCGACGGCGCCGAGCGTCTTGGTCAGCACGACCTCGAAGTTGGCCAGCTTGCTGTCCACGTAGTCGTCGGCCTCGACGCGCTTGGTCTCGACCTCGTTGCGGGCCTCCGCGAGGATCCGGTCGGCCTCGGCCTGCGCCCGGCGGACCACCTCGGTGTCGGAGATCAGCGAGCCGCGCTCGGCGTGCGCGCCCTGGATGATCCGGTCGGCCTCGGCCTGCGCGCCGGCGACCACCTGCTCGTGGTCGGCCATCACCGACTGGGCCTGGGCGAGTTCGGCGGGCAGCGCCGCCTTGAGGTCGTTGAGCAGGCCGATCAGCTCGGCCCGGTTCACCACGCAGGAGGCCGACATGGGCATCGAGCGGGCGCCCTCGACGGCCGCGACGATCTCGTCGACCTTGTTCTGCACGTCCACGGGGCTTCGTCTTTCCGTGTGCCGCCGACGGTCCGGCGGAGGCAGGCCCGGCGCGGTGGACCTCACCGCAGGGCAGGACTACAGACTGTACGGCCACCGCGCTGCGAGGACACAACGCCCGGGCGGAACCGGCCGCGGGAGGCGGAGGACAAGTCGTGACGAACCGGCAGAAACGGACGGTTCCTCCGATCCCGCCGGCCACCCAGACCGCCGACGGCCCTCCCGCGGCCCGTCCGCTACTGCTGTGCGCGGCGCTCCGCGATCCGCTCGACCAGCCGCCGGTGCACCGTCTCCGGCAGCAGGTGCGAGACGTCGCCGCCGTAGGAGGCGACCTCCTTGACCAGCGTCGAGGACAGGAAGCTGTACGTCGGCGAGGTCGGCACGAACAGGGTCTCCACCCCGGTCAGGCCGTGGTTCATCTGCGCCATCTGCAGCTCGTAGTCGAAGTCGCTGACCGCGCGCAGGCCCTTGATGATCGCGGGGATCCCGCGCTCGCGGCAGAAGTCCACCAGCAGGCCGTGGTGCGACTCGACCACCACGTTCCCGAACTGCGCGGTGACCTCCTCGATCAGGCCGATCCGCTCCTCGACGGTGAACATGCCCTGCTTGTTCCGGTTGATCAGGACCGCGACATGCACCACGTCGTACAGCTTCGAGGCCCGCTCGATGATGTCGAGGTGACCGTTGGTGATCGGGTCGAACGATCCGGGACAGACGGCGCGGCGCATGGCGTGTGTGCTCCCTCGTGGGGTGACGGCTGCTCGGCGGGCCTCGGCCCGCTACTCGTGCTGGCGGGCCTCGGCGGCGGCGCGACCGTACCAGAGCGTGCCCTCGCCGTAGCGGCGGGAGCGCAACACCTCGAAGCCCTCGGGCCAGCCGAACTCTCCGCCGCGGGTGCTGCGCTCCACGGTGACGAGTGCGTCCTCCGCGAGCCAGCCCCCGGCCAGGAGTGTGATCAGCATCTCGCGCAGCTCCTCGTCCGTCACGGCGTACGGCGGATCGAGGAACACCAGGTCGTACGGGGTCTCCGGGGCCGGGCCCTCGACCACCTTCTCCGCCCGGGCGGACCTCACCTCGGCGCCCGGCAGGCCGATCGTGCGGACGTTCTCCCGGATCACCCGGACCGCCTGGCCGTCCGCCTCGACCAGCAGGACGTGGTCGGCGCCGCGCGACAGCGCCTCCAGGCCGACCGCGCCGGATCCGCCGAACAGGTCGAGCATCCGGGCCCCGTGCAGGGTGCCGCGCAGCGCCTCCAGAGTGGAGAACATCGCCTCGCGGGCCTTGTCGGAGGTCGGGCGGGTGCCCCGGCCTGGCGGTACGGCCAGTCGGCGGCCCCCGGCCGCCCCGGCGATCACGCGGGTCATGGTGGTGGGAGGTCCTTTCGTCGCTGCCCGACCACGCTATCCCGCCCCGGCCCGCGGGGCCCCACCGGTGGATCGGCGGGGCCCCGCGGGCCGGACCGGCGTCAGCTCGCCTCGGAGCCCGCCGACTGGGCCGGGACGGCCGCGCCGAGCAGCGCCGGCGAGGCGTAGCGGGACCAGGACAGGCAGCCGTCGGGCGGGCAGAACTCGGGGCGGCGCGGGTCGTGGCCGAGCTCGCGCAGCTTGGTGCGGACGGAGTCGGGCGTGCGGCCGAAGCGGGCGGCGATCCGGGCGACGGTCTCGCCGTCGTGGAAGCGCCGGACCAGCTCCTCCTCGTGCTGCGGCACCCAGGGGGCGCCGTGGCCGGGGTACAGCTCGCGCAGCACGTCGCGGTCGGGGATGGGCTCGGAGACGTCGGCGACGATCGCCAGCGCCCGCAGCGCGCGGTTGAGCGCGATCCGCAGCGAGGCGACGTCCTCGACCGGCAGGCGGAGCTTGCCCGAGGCCAGCGGCTGGGCGGCCGCCCCCTCGCGCCAGCCGGTCAGGGTGAGGGTGACCTCGCGGTCGTCGTCGCTGGCGAGTTCGATCCGGAAGACCTTGTCACCGAGCGGGAGCTCGTTGAGATGACGGAATGCCATGGCAGGACCCCCAAGTGTCGCGCCAGGTACGCACCTTGAGGGTGCGTCCTGAACACCTTCATTCTCTCCCGGGGGTCTGACAATTCCGGGGCCGGCGGCGGCCGCTCAGCCCTTCTCCATGTAGGCCGCGCGGTCCTCGTCGAGCAGGCTCTCCAGCGCGGTGCGCAGCTCCGGGTGGGCGGTGAGGTCCGGGTCCTCGGCGACCAGCCGGGTGGCCTCCGTCCGGGCGGTCAGGATGACCTCCTCGTCCTCCAGCACCGAGAGCACCTTGAGCGAGGACTTCACCCCGGACTGCGCCTGGCCCAGCACGTCGCCCTCGCGGCGCTGTTCGAGGTCGATCCGGGACAGCTCGAAGCCGTCCAGGGTGCCGGCCACCGCGTCCAGCCGGGAGCGGGCGGCGCTGCCCGCGGGCATGTCGCTGACCAGCAGGCACAGGCCGGGCGCGCTGCCGCGGCCGACCCGGCCGCGCAGCTGGTGGAGCTGCGAGACGCCGAAGCGGTCGGCGTCCATGATGACCATCGCGGTGGAGTTGGGCACGTTGACGCCGACCTCGATGACGGTGGTGGCCACCAGGACGTCCACCTCGCCGGCCGCGAACCGGCGCATCACGTCGTCCTTGGCCTCCGGGGCGAGCCGGCCGTGCAGGATCTCCACCCGCAGGCCGCCGAGCGGGCCGGTGGCCAGCTTCCCGGCCGTCTCCACCACCGAGAGCGGGGGCCGCCGTTCGTCGCTCGCGGCCCCGGCGTCGGCGACCTCCTCGAAGTCCTCCTCGGCCGCCCTGCGCCGCTTCTTCGGTTCGGCGGCGGGCTCCTCGTCCCCGATCCGGGGGCAGACCACGTACGCCTGGTGGCCCTTGGCGACCTCCTCGCGGACGCGCTCCCAGGCCCGGGTGAGGAAGTTGGGCTTCTCCAGGGCGGGGACGACGTGGGTGGAGATCGGTGAGCGGCCGGCCGGCAGCTGGTCGAGGACGGAGGTCTCCAAGTCCCCGAAGACCGTCATCGCGACGGTGCGCGGGATCGGCGTGGCGGTCATCACCAGCAGGTGAGGCGGCTGGTCACCCTTGGCGCGCAGCGCGTCCCGCTGCTCGACGCCGAAGCGGTGCTGCTCGTCGACCACGACCAGGCCGAGGTCCTGGAACTGGACCTTGTCCTCGATCAGCGCGTGGGTGCCGATGGCGATGCCGGCGTCGCCGCAGGCCATGTCGAGCAGCGCCTGGCGGCGGGCCGGGACGCCCATCGAGCCGGTCAGCAGCACCACCCGGGTGCCGAGGTCGGAGCCGCCGAGCATGCCGCCCTCGGCGAGGTCGCCCATCATCTCGACGATCGAGCGGTGGTGCTGCTGGGCGAGCACCTCGGTGGGGGCGAGCAGGACGGCCTGGCCGCCCGCGTCGACCACGGCGAGCATGGCGCGCAGCGCGACCAGCGTCTTGCCCGAGCCGACCTCGCCCTGGAGCAGCCGGTGCATGGGGTGCTCGGTCGCCAGGTCGGCGGCGATCTCGGCGGACACCTTCTGCTGGCCCTCGGTGAGGGTGAAGGGCAGCCGGGCGTCGAAGGCGTCCAGCAGGCCGCCCTCGCGGGCCCGGCGCGGAACGGCGGGCAGCGCGGACTCGGCGGCCCGGCGCCGGGCCAGGGCGACCTGGAGCACGAAGGCCTCGTCCCAGCGCAGCCGGCTCTGGGCGCGCTCGCGGTCGGCCTGGCCGCGCGGGCGGTGGATCAGCTCCAGCGCCTCGGGCAGCGGGATCAGCTCGTGCCGCTCGCGCAGTTCGGCGGGCAGCGGCTCGCCGACGTCGGCGAGGTGCTTGGTGAGCGCCGTCTCGATGCAGATCGACAGCTTCCAGCTGGGCATCTGCGCGCTGGCGCCGTACACCGGGATGAGCCGGCCGGCGAACTGCTTCGCCGCGTCCGACCCGGCGTCCTCGTCGAGCAGCTGGTAGTCCGGGGAGACCAGCTGCCGGCTGCGGTTGAAGACGCCGACCTTGCCCGCGAACAGGCCCTGGGCGCCGGCCCTGAGCTCCTTCTGGCGCCAGCCCTGGTTGAAGAAGACCAGCGAGAGCCGGCTGCGGCCGTCGGTGACGACGACCTCCAGCCGGTCGCCCTTGCGCCCGCGGAACGGGATCAGGGTGACCTTCTCGATCCGGGCCAGCACGGTGACGTGCTCGTCGATCTCCAGCTCGTCCAGGCTGGTGAGCTGGCCGCGCTCGACGTAGCGGCGCGGGTAGTGGTGCAGCAGGTCCCCGACCGTGCGCAGCTTCAGGCTGTCGGCCAGCACCTTCGCGGTGCGGTCGCCGACGAGCTTGGTCAGTGGTTCATCGAGAGCGCCCATCAGGCCCTTGTTTACACCACGGGGCCGACAGTCCGGGCCTTCCGGCGGCCGACCCGCGCCGACCCGGGCGGCGGGTTCACTCGACGCCGATGAGCAGCGGCGCGGACTCCTGGCCGCCGTGGAAGACCACCGCGTCCACCTCCGGCCGCCGGTGCCGGGCGTGCGCGACGAGGCGCTCGGCGAGCGCCTCGTCGGCGCCGTCGCCGAGCACCAGGGTGACGAGTTCGCCGCCCGCGCCGAGCATCCGGTCCAGCACGCTCGTCCCGACCTCGTCCAGGCCCGTGCCGATCACCGCCACGTCGCCGTCGATCAGGCCGAGCACGTCCCCGGCCTGGCAGACCCCGGCCATCGTCCAGGACTCCCCCTCGGCGACGGCGAGTTCGGCGTACCGGGTGGCGCCGGCCGCGGAGGTCATGGCGACCACGTCCTCGTCGAAGCGGCGGCCCGCCTCGTGCACCGCGAGCGCCGCCAGCCCCTGCACCGGCGAGCGGGTGGGCAGCACGGCGATCCGCACGCCCTCCTCGCGCAGCTGGTCGGCGGCGGCCCCGGCGGCGGCCCGCAGTTCGGGGTCGTTGAGCAGCAGGACGACCTCGCGGGCGGCCGAGCGGCGGACGGCCGCGGCGAGTTCGGCGCTGGCCGGCGGGCGGTCCGGGTCGGCGTGCAGCACCAGGGCGCCGGCCTGCTCGCACAGCTCGGCGAGCCCCGTGCCGGAGACCACGGAGAGCACCGCGCGGGCGCGCTCCTCGCGTTCGCCGCGCTCGGCGGCGCGGCCGGCCCGGGCGGCGGCCTCGGCGAAGTGGGTGATCCGGATCTGGTGCGGCCGCCCGGCCCGCACCCCGGCCTCGACGGCGGCGCCCGCGTCGTCCACGTGGACGTGCACGTTCCACAGGCCGTCGCCGCCGCCGATCACCAGCGAGTCGCCGAGGCCGCCGAGCCGCTCGCGCAGCGCGGGCAGGGCCTCGTCGGCCGCGTCCAGCAGGTAGATGACCTCGAAGGCGGGGTGGCCGGGGCCGGGCGGTCGCACGTGCACCTCGCAGCTGTCGACCGCCCGGACGTCGTCGCGCAGCGCGACCGGGCCCATCGGCTGCTGGCCGGCGACGGCGTCGGCGAGCGCCCCGAGGACGGCCACCAGTCCGCGCCCGCCCGCGTCCACGACGCCGTTCTCGGCCAGCACGGCGAGCTGTTCCGGGGTGTGCCGCAGGGCGTCCCGGGCGGCCCGGTGGGCGGTGTCGGCGACCTGCGCGAGCCCGTCCCCGGCCCGGACGGCCTCCCGGGCCGCGACCCGGGCGACGGTCAGCAGGGTGCCCTCGACGGGCTCCGCGACGGCCTGGTAGGCGGAGTCGGCGGCCCGCTGCAGGGCGGCCCGCAGCTGGTCGGCGCCGCCGCCCTCGGCGAGCGTCTCGGCGGTGCCGCGCAGCCACTGGGCGAGGATCACCCCGGAGTTGCCGCGGGCGCCGACCAGCGCGCCGCGGGCCATCGCCCGCACCGTGTCGGCCAGGCCCGGGGCGGGCCCGTCGGCGGGGTCGGTGAAGCGGCTCTCCACCTCGGCGGCGGCGGACTCGACGGTGAGGTAGAGGTTGGTGCCGGTGTCCCCGTCCGGGACGGGGTACACGTTGAGCGCGTCGATCTCCTCCCGGGCCTGGCCGAGCGCGCGCAGGGCGAGCTGGCACCAGGTGCGCACGGCCGGGGCGTCGAGCGTGTGCAGCACCGGGTCTCCTCCGGATCGGACGCCGCGACGGCCTGCGGGGCAGCAGCACAGCCAGAGCTGCGGCGAGGGGTGATACCGGCAGGTTATCGGGGGCCGGGGAGGGCCGCCGGGACGGCCGACCGGGGCGATCACCCGGCCGGTCATGGTAGTTTCGTTGAACGGGAGCAAGCGTTGTATGCTCTTCCGGTTGCCTGGAACAATCCGGGCGCACCCCTCGGCCCGGTCCGGTTCACGCGAGTGTTCCGCTGGTTCACAGGGGTTGTCGAACGTAAATGATCTGAAGTCTTGGAGTGACTCCTGTGGCTGCCAACTGCGACGTCTGCGGCAAGGGGCCGGGCTTCGGCAACAGCATCTCCCACTCGCACCGCCGTACCCCCCGTCGTTGGAACCCCAACATCCAGACGGTGCGCGCTGTGATTGGGCGGACGCCGAAGCGGCTCAACGTCTGCACCTCGTGCATCAAGGCCGGTAAGGTCTCGCGCTGACGCGCAGACCGGCATGCCGGTCCTCCAGTGAAGCCGGTCCATCCTCGGATGGACCGGCTTCACTGTTTTCCGCCCGGGGCCTCCCCCGCGGTGGGGGGGGGCGCGGGGCCCCCCCCCCCCCCGGGGGGGGGCCCCGCCCCGGGGGGGGGGGCCCGCGCCGCCGCCCCCCCCCCGCGGCCCCCCCCCCCGGCGCCCCGGGGGGGGGGGCGCGGCG
>NZ_JBITCO010000033.1:0-78401 GCF_044453265.1 Kitasatospora sp. NPDC051705
GTTACATTCCGAACCCGGAAGCTAAGCCTCACAGCGCCGATGGTACTGCAGGGGGGACCCTGTGGGAGAGTAGGACGCCGCCGAACAATCATTCAAGGCCGCGGCCCCAGCGATTCGCTGGGGCCGCGGCCTTTTTGTGTTTTGCGAACGTGCAGGAGGCCGGCAGGCCGGGACCTTCGCCCAGGCGCGGAGTGTTCCGGGATGCCGGACAATGGAGATGGTGCCCGGCCAGGAGGCCGGCGCCGAAACCGCGTGACGGCAGCGGAGTTGCTCGGTCCGCGGTGGAGCTGAAGCAGCAGAAGGAGTCACCACGATGTCGAACCCCCAGGACCGTCCCGAGCGTCGATCGGACGACGGCCGCGGCCACGAGCCCCGGTCGCGTGGGGGCTGGTCCAACGACCGTGGCGGCTCCCGTCGGGACGACCGTCCGTCCGGCGGTTACCGTCGTGACGACCGTGACGACCGTCCGCGTCGTGACGACCGCCCGTCCGGCGGCTTCAACCGCGATGACCGTGGTGGCGACCGCGGCGGTTACCGCGGTGGCGACCGTCCGTCCGGTGGCGGCTACAACCGCGACCGCGGCGACCGCCCCTCGGGTGGCTTCAACCGTGACGACCGTGGTGGCGACCGCGGCGGTTACCGCGGTGGCGACCGTCCGTCCGGTGGCGGCTACAACCGCGACCGCGGCGACCGTCCGTCCGGCGGCTTCAACCGCGATGACCGTGGTGGCGACCGCGGCGGCTTCCGCCGTGACGACCGCCCGTCCGGTGGTTTCAACCGTGACGACCGTGGTGGCGATCGTGGCGGCTTCCGCCGTGACGACCGCCCCTCGGGTGGCTTCAACCGCGATGACCGTGGTGGCGACCGCGGCGGTTACCGCGGTGGCGACCGTCCGTCCGGTGGTGGCGGCTACCGTGGTGGCGACCGCCCGTCCGGTGGCGGTTTCCGCCGTGACGACCGCCCCTCCGGCGGTGGCTTCCGCCGTGACGACCGTCCGAGCGGGTTCCGTCGTGACGACCGTGACGACCGTCCGCGTCGTGATGACCGCCCCTCGGGTGGCTTCAACCGTGACGACCGTGGTGGCGACCGTGGTGGCTTCCGCCGTGACGACCGCCCGTCCGGTGGTTTCAACCGTGATGACCGTGGTGGCGACCGTGGTGGCTTCCGCCGCGACGACCGTCCGTCCGGTGGCGGCTACAACCGCGACCGCGGCGACCGCCCCTCGGGTGGCTTCAACCGTGACGACCGTGGTGGCGACCGCGGCGGTTACCGCGGTGGCGACCGTCCGTCCGGTGGCGGCTACAACCGCGACCGTGGCGACCGCCCCTCCGGCGGTGGCTTCCGCCGCGACGACCGCCCGTCCGGTTTCAACCGCGACCGCGGCGACCGCCCCTCCGGTGGTGGGTTCCGTCGTGACGACCGCCCCTCGGGCGGTTTCAACCGCGATGACCGTGGTGGCTTCCGCCGTGACGACCGCCCGTCCGGTGGCGGCTACCGCCGCGACGACCGCCAGGGCGGCGGCGACCGCGGCCCCCGCCGCGACTACGACGACCGTGGCCCCCGTCGTGACTACGACGACCGCCGCGGCAACTACGAGCCCGTCCGGCGCCTGCCGATCCCGGAGGACGTCACCGGCTTCGAGCTGGACGCGGACGTGCGCCAGGAGCTCAAGAGCCTGCCCAAGACGCTCGCCGACGACGTCGCCCGCAACCTGGTGATGGTGGCCCGCATGCTCGACAGCGAGCCGGAGGAGGCCTACCAGTACTCGCGCATCGCGCTCCGGCTGGCCTCCCGCGTCGCCGCCGTCCGTGAGGCCGCCGGCTTCGCCTCGTACATGACGCAGCGCTACTCGGAGGCGCTGACCGAGTTCCGTGCCGCCCGTCGGATGACCGGTCGCGCGGACCTGTGGCCGGTGATGGCCGACTGCGAGCGCGGTCTGGGCCGCCCGGAGCGCGCGCTGGCGATGGCCGGCGAGCCCGAGGTGAAGCAGCTGGACAAGGCCGGTCAGGTCGAGATGCGCCTGGTCGCCGCGGGCGCCCGCACCGACATGGAGCAGTTCGACGCGGCCGTCGTGACCCTGCAGAGCCCGGAGCTGGCGTCCAGCGCGGTGCACTCGTGGACCGCCCGTCTGCGGTACGCCTACGCCGAGGCGCTGATCGCGGCCGGCCGGGCCGAGGAGGCCCGCGAGTGGTTCGCCAAGGCGGCCGAGGCCGACACCGACGGCACGACCAACGCCTCGGAGCGGCTGGCCGAGATCGACGGCGTCGAGTTCGTGGACGCGCTCGACCCCGAGGCGGCCGAGGAGGAGGCCGAGCAGGCCGAGGCCCCGGCGAAGAAGCGCGGCGGCGACGTCTCCGACGACCGCGTGATCTACGAGGACGAGGAGGACGTCGAGGAGTACTACGACGAGGACGACCTCGAGATCGACGAGGACTTCGACGGCGTGGTGCCCGGGCGTTCCGGTGAGGACGGGGCCGAGGCCGGCACCGAGGCGAAGGCCGAGGACAAGGCCGACGCGCAGGGCTGAGCCCGACCGAACGACTGAGGCCCTGCCCTTCCCCGGATGTCCGGGGAAGGGCAGGGCCTCACGGCTTTCCGGCTCGCGGGCGCTAGCCCAGTTCGAGGTTGCGCAGCACCAGCCCGGTGGCCGGCTTCGGACCGAAGGAGGTGGACTTGCGCGGCATGGTGACGCCCTGTTCGGCGAGTCTTCGGACCACGCTCTCCCGGACCGGGTGCAGCAGTACCGCGGTGCCGCCGGTCCGGGCGGCCTCCTGCTCGGCGGCCACCGCGGTGTGCAGGTAGCCGATGTCGTCCGGGCCGTCGGGGACGCGCCAGGTGTGGTCGAGCAGGGTGGCGTGCAGGACGGTGGCGTCCAGGTGGCGCCACTCCTGGGGCCGGTCGTGCGGCACGGTGGCGTCGAGCAGGGACTCCTCGGGTTCGCCGAGCAGCCAGTAGACGCCGTCGCCGCCGGTCAGCACGAAGCCGTTGCCGCCGTGACGTTTCTGCTCCGCGAGCGCCTGGAGGGCGGCGCTCAGCGGGCCGGGGACCTCCTTGACCTTCCACTGGTCGCCGAGCTTCTCCAGCGCCTCGGCCACCGGCAGCCGGTACAGGACGCGGTGGATGGCCCGGACCCGCAGCGGGTAGCGGGCGGTGTCCACCAGGAGCACCAGACCGCGGTCCCAGGGGCTGCGCGGCAGGTGGCGGTGTTCGCGCTGGAGGCGCAGGTACATCTCCCAGCGGTGGTGGCCGTCGGCGATCAGGGCCCGGCAGGTGGCCAGGTCGCGGCCGATCTCGGCGATGTCGGCCGGGTCGGTGACCGCCCACAGGCGGTGGTGGGTGCCGTCGCTGGTGGCGGTGGAGAGCAGCGGCTCGCCCTCGACGGCGCGCTCGACGACGCCGGCGGCGCCGCCGTTGCCCCGGTAGGTGAGGAGCAGGGGTTCGAGGTTGGCCCGGGTGGTGCGCATCAGGCCGACCCGGTCGGCGACCGGCCGCGGCATGACGTCCTCGTGCGGGAGGACCACGCCGGCCTCCCGGCCGCTGACCGCGAGCGCGCCGATCAGCCCGCGTTGGAGCAGTTCGGGCGAGTCGGCGGTGGCGGGCACGCGTTGCTCGTAGACGTAGAGTCCGGGCTCCCGGTCGGCGGCGAGGACGCCCTCGCGCTGCCAGTCGGCCAGCAGCCGGGCCGCGTGCCGGTACTTGGTGTCGCGGTCGGGCCGGTCGCCGGCGTCCTCGGGCTCGGGCCGGGGCAGGATCAGCCGCACCACGTTGTGCGGGTCCGCGGTCTCCAGGTCGAGCCGGCGGCCCGGGTCGACGACGTCGTACGGGGGTGACATGACCGCGGCGAGGGCGCCGACCCGGTCGGGGACGTAGCGCAGGCCGCGGAAGGGGGACAGGGACAGGCCTGCGGTGGCGACGTGCCCGGGATCGCCGGGGCCGCCCTCCGGAGTCTCGACTCCGTGTTCTGCACTGGGTGTGCTCATTCTGGGCATCGTAACCGGGTACGCGTTGTTGAGAGATCGGAATGCCCGTGCCGTCTCGTGGGACGGGTGTGAGACCGAGGGCGAGGTACGGCATGGACGACGGGCAGGAACGGGTGGACGGCGGCGGCCGGGTCGAGCCGCGCGGCACCGGCGGCGCCCCCGGCGGGGGCGCTCCGGCGGACGGCGGCGTGCCGGCCCAGTCGCGCTCCGGCGAGCCGACCGGGGACGTGTACGACTGGTTCCGGCGCGGTGCGCAGCTGCTCGCCCAGGGCCATCCGGCGGCCGCCGAACAGCTGCTGGCCCGGGCGGCGGTGGCCGAGCCGCACTCGCGCAGCATCCGGGAGACGCTGGCACGCGCCCAGTTCGACACCGGGTCGTACGCCGCGGCGCTGGAGAACTTCCGGGCCGTCGCGCTGGCCGATCCCTCGGACGACTACGCTCAGTTCGGGTGGGGCGTCGCGGCGGCCCGGCTGGGCGACTTCGAGACGTCCGCCGAGCACCTGGCGCTGGCCGTGGCGATGCGGCCGGGCACCGAGCACTACCGGGCGGCGCTGCGGCAGACCAGGGCGACCCTGGCGGCCCGCGCCGGGGCCTACGGCCCGCTGCTGCCCGGGGCGCCCGGGTACCTGGCGCCCCCTCCCGGCCCGGACGGGCGGCCGGCGGGCGAGGACGGTGCGGACGACGAGGTCTGACCGGTCCGGCCCGAGGCGCCGCCCGACGAAGCGAACGACGCAGTGAATGAGGTAGCGCAGCCATGACCGAGACGGCCCCCACCGTGCGACGGACCGCCCCCGGCGGCAGCGACCGGCCGCTGACCGAGGCGTACGACACGGCGCTGCTGGACCTGGACGGCGTGGTCTACGCGGGCCCGAACGCCGTCGAGCACGCCGTGGAGGCGCTGGACGCCGCCCGGACGGCCGGGATGCGGCTCGCGTACGTGACCAACAACGCCTCCCGCCCGCCGCGCGTGGTGGCGGCGCACCTGACCGAGCTGGGGGTGCCGGCCGAGCCGGGCGACGTGATCAACTCGGCCCAGGCGGCCGCCCGGCTGGTCGCGGAGAAGGTGCCGGTCGGGGCGAAGGTGCTCGTGGTGGGCGGCGCGGGGCTGGAGGAGGCGCTGGCCGAGCGCGGGCTGGTCGCCGTCCGCTCGCTGGACGAGCAGCCGCTCGCGGTGGTGCAGGGCTACGACCCGTCGGTCGGCTGGGCGCAGCTGGCGGAGGCCTCCTACGCGGTGCAGCAGGGGCTGCCGTGGGTGGCCTCCAACACCGACCTGACGGTCCCGACCGCGCGCGGCATCGCCCCCGGCAACGGCACCCTGGTGGCGGCCGTGCGGGCCGCCGCCGGGGTGGACCCGGAGGTGGCGGGCAAGCCGCTGCCGCCGATGCACCGGGAGACCGTGCTGCGGACCGGGGCGCGGCGGCCGCTGGTGGTCGGCGACCGGCTCGACACCGACATCGAGGGCGCCTTCAACGGCGGGGTGGACAGCCTGCTGGTGTTCACCGGGGTGACCACGCCGGCGCAGCTGCTGGCGGCCCCGGTCGAGCACCGGCCGACCTACCTGGCGGCGGACCTGCGCGGGCTGCTGGAGTCGCACCCCGCGGTGGGCCGGGAGGACGGCGGGGCCGGCTGCGGCGGCTGGGTCGCCACGGCCGGGGACGGCGTGCTGCGGCTGTCCGGCGGCGGGGACCGCTGGGACGGCCTGCGGGCGCTGTGCGCGGCGGCGTGGGCGGCGCTGGACGCGGACGGGACGGCGGCCGACGGGCGCAAGGCGCTGGCCGAGCTGGGGTTCTGACCCGGCCGGCCGCGGCCGGGCTCGGCGGTGAGAGTGCCCCGGCGGTCGGTGCTTCGGCGGTGCGTGTGCCCCGGCGGTGCGTGTGCCCCGGCGGTCCGCGGCATCCGGACCGCCGGGCCCCGACGTGACCCGGGTGCAGCACGGCCCGGGCCGCCGGGAGCCGGGTCAGAGCAGGGTGCGCAGCCGCAGCAGGTCGCGGAAGCCGGCCTCCAGCCGGATCCGGCCGGAGGCCCAGGCGGAGGCGAAGTTGAGCCCGCCGCCGACCACGGCCACCAGGTCGTCGCTGCTCATGGTGAGCCGGATCGCGGCCTTCTCGGTGGGCGCACCGGGCGCCGAGGCGAGGCCCTGGATCCGGCCGTCGCGCAGCTGACCGGTGAAGGTCAGGTCGAGGTCGGTGATCCGGCAGCTGAGCGAGCGGTCCAGGGCGGCCGCCTTGCGGACGTCGCCGGTGGACTCCGCCATGTTCCGGCTGAGCTGCTCCAGCGCCTCGCGGCACTCCTCGGCGTCGGCCATCGCGGTGCCTCCCTCTCTGGGCTCCCGGTGGATTCGGGCGGGTGACGGCGGTGGTCACTGCCGGGCCACGGTACCGCAGGCGGGTTTTGGCGGTAGCGTCGTCCGTGGGGTGCCCGGATCGGCCCGGGCACCGACGGCGACGGAGCGATGCGCGCAGGCGCTTAGGAGGCACCCGGATGCTGCCGAGGACGGTGCGGGGAGTGGCGGAGGTCGCCGCCGGGCTGGTGGAGGAGGTCGGCAAGCGGGTCGTCGGGACGGCGGCCGCGATCCTGGAGCGGACCGGGGTCGACGTCGCCGACGTGGAGCGCCGGCTGGGCGGGCAGTTCCCGCCGTCGGTGCAGACCCTGCAGACCCTGGCGGGCGAGGCGGTCACCGCCGGGCGGGCCGGGGTGGACCTGGCCGTCGGGGTGGCCCGGGGCGAGGTGGAGAAGGCCTTCGAGAAGGTCGGTGACCAGGTCACCAAGGTCGGTGTGGTGCTGGCCTACCTGGAGAGCAAGCTGCGGGAGGTCGAGGAGGACGAGGGCGGGCCGGAGCGCCCCGGCCCGGCGGCCGACGCCCACCGTTCGGAGCAGCCGGTGCCGGCGCCCCGGGCGGACGACCTGTTCGGGCGCGGCTGGGAGGACGAGCAGGCGCGGCCGGACGCCCGGGCGGCCGGGGAGCCGATAGTGGCGGAGCGGGTGGAGGTGGACGAGCCGGTCGAGGTCTACCCGCCGGTCCCGCCCGTCCCGCGGGCGGCGCCGACGCCGCGGGCCGCGCAGGGGCGGAAGCCGGCGAGCGGGTCCGTGCGCCCGTCCGGGCCCGCGGAGCCCGTCGAGCCTGAGCGGCCGGCGGCGCGCAAGGGCACCGCGAAGAAGGCCCCGGCCGATGCGCCGTCCGGAGCGAAGGCGCCCGGTGCGAAGTCGGGCGGCGCCGAGCCGCCCGGGGCGAAGACGGCGGCGGCGAAGAAGGCGGCGGCGAAGACGGCGGCGGCGAAGAAGGCGGCGAAGAAGACGGCGGTCCGCAAGACGGCCGTGAAGAAGACCGCCACCGCGAAGCAGTCCGCCGCCGAGTCGGCCGGGTCGCCCGGGACGCCCGCGAAGCGCACGGCGACGAAGAAGACCACCGTCCGCAAGGCCACCAGCACGAAGCGCTCCGATGACCGGAGCGGCTGACCCGACGGCGCCGCTCGGCGTCGGACTCGCCCCCACCGGCCACCCCGGCGTGGACGCCGGCCTGGCCCGGCTGGAGGCCCTGGACGGGGTCCCCGCCGAGGCGCACGTCGCGGTGTACGAAGATGTTCACCAGCGGCTCGCCGACACGCTGGCCGCGCTCGACCAGGAATGATCCGTAGGACCCGTAGGAGCTGAAGCACCAGTGGCAGTGGCACGACGCCGACTCGACGCGGAGCTGGTCCGCCGCAAGCTGGCCCGGTCGCGCGAGCACGCGTCCGAGCTGATCGCAGCCGGCCGGGTGACCGTCGGCGGCACGACCGCGACCAAGCCGGCCACCCAGGTGGAGACCTCGGCGGCGGTCGTGGTGGCCAAGGACGAGAACGACCCCGACTACGTCTCGCGCGGCGGGCACAAGCTGGCCGGGGCGTTCGCCGCCTTCGTCCCGCAGGGTCTGGTGGTGGAGGGCCGCCGGGCGCTGGACGCGGGCGCCTCCACCGGCGGGTTCACCGACGTCCTGCTGCGGGCCGGTGCCTCCGGCGTGCTCGCCGTGGACGTCGGCTACGGGCAGCTCGCGTGGTCGCTTCAGAGCGACGAGCGGGTGACGGTGATGGACCGCACCAACGTCCGCGAGCTCAGCCTGGAGCTGATCGGCGGCACCCCGGTCGACCTGGTGGTCGGCGACCTGTCGTTCATCTCGCTGGGCCTGGTGCTGCCCGCGCTGGCCGGCTGCGCGGCCGAGGACGCGGACCTGGTGCTGATGGTCAAGCCGCAGTTCGAGATCGGCAAGGAGCGGCTGGGCAGCGGTGGGGTGGTGCGCAGTCCGGAGCTGCGCGCGGAGATGGTGCGCCAGGTCGCCGGGCAGGCGTGGGAGCTGGGCCTGGGCGTGCGTGCCGTCACCGCGAGCCCGCTGCCGGGCCCGTCCGGGAACGTCGAGTACTTCCTCTGGCTGCGCCGCGACGCCCCGCAGTTGAACCCCGCGGAGGCGGACCGGGCCGTCGCCGAGGGGCCCCGATAGGGTGCTCTGCGGGCGTCCGGTCCGTCATGCTGTGTGACGCGACCGCACCGGGGCGGAGGGCGGCCCGGCAGGCGTGAGGGAGAGGGCAGCGGCATGAGCGATGACGAGCGTACGGTCTTCCTGATCGCGCACACCGGCCGGGAGGCGGCGCTGCGCAGCGTCGAGGGCCTGGTGCACGGGCTGCTGAAGGCGGGCATCCGGATCAGACTGCTCGCCTCCGAGGCGGTGGGCTTGGACCTGCCGGACGGGGTGGAGAAGGTCGCCGGTGGCCCGGGGGCGGCGGACGGCTGCGAGCTGATCCTGGTCGCCGGCGGGGACGGGACGCTGCTGCGCGGGGCGGAGCTGGCGCGCGAGCACGGGCTGCCGATGCTCGGGATCAACCTGGGCCGGGTGGGCTTCCTCGCCGAGGCCGAGCGGGACGACCTGGCCGTGGTGGTCGAGCGGGTGGTGGACGCCGACTACACGGTCGAGGAGCGGATGACGATCGACGTCATCGTCCGCACCAACGGCGATGTGCTGCACCAGGACTGGGCGTTGAACGAGGCGTCGATCGAGAAGGCGTCCCGGGAGCGGATGCTGGAGGTGGTGACCGAGGTGGACGGCCGTCCGGTCTCCAACTTCGGCTGTGACGGGGTGGTCTGCGCGACGCCGACCGGCTCCACCGCGTACGCGTTCTCCGGCGGCGGGCCGGTGGTCTGGCCGGAGGTGGAGGCGCTGCTGATGGTGCCGATCTCCGCGCACGCGCTGTTCGCCCGCCCGCTGGTGACCTCGCCGCACTCCGTGCTGGCCGTGGAGGTGCAGCCCAAGACCCCGCACGGCGTGCTCTGGTGCGACGGCCGGCGCTCGGTCGAACTGCCCGCGGGCGCCCGGGTGGAGGTCCGCCGGGGCCAGACGCCGGTGCGGCTGGCCCGACTGCACCGGGCGCCGTTCACCGACCGGCTGGTGGCCAAGTTCGCGCTGCCGGTGACGGGTTGGCGCGGCCGGGCGGACACCGGCTGCTGACCGCGGGCCGTCCGGCGGATCCTGCGGCCCCGGCGGACGGGCGCGCGCCGTGGTGCGCCCGGCAACCCGCCGGACGGCCGCCGGCCGTCAGACGGCCAGGGGCTGGTCCTGGTCGGCCGGTCCGTACCGGCCGCCCGCCGCCGCCCGCGCGGCCAACGCGGTGAGCCGTCGCACGGCGTCGGGGACGGCCGGGGCGGGCACGGTGAGCGGGATCCGGACGTGGTGCTCGAAGGCGCCGTCCGAGCCGAACCGGTTGCCCGCGGCGATCCGGATGCCGTCGCGCTCCCCGGCCCGCGCCAGCGCCGCGCCGGAGAGAGCACCGGTGGACACCCAGAACGAGAGCCCGCCGGGCGGTGGCGGGAAGGTCCAGTCCGGCAGCCGCTCGGCCAGTGCGGCCGCGAAGGCGTGCGCGGTGGCCCGCAGCCGGTCCAGCTGGTGCGCGCGCACGGCCGCCAGCGGCTCGCCCAGCAGGTCGGCGGCGATCAGCTGGTCGAGCACCGGGGTGCCGACGTCGCTGTAGACCCGGTCGGCGGCCAGCCGGCGCACCAGCGCGGGCGCGGCCCGCACCCAGCCGATCCGCAGCCCGCCCCAGAGCAGCTTGCCCGCGGAGCCGACGGTGACCACCTGGGCGGCCCGGTCCAGCGCCGCCGCCGGGCGCGGCAGGGGCTCGGACTCCGGGACGCCCCAACCGAGTTCGGCGGTGGTCTCGTCGACCAGGACGACGCTGCCGGCGGCCCGGGCGGCGGCCAGCAGCTCGCGCCGCTGCTCCTCGCCGACCAGGGCGCCGGTCGGGTTGTGGAAGTCCGGGATCACGTAGGCGACCTTGGGCGCCGCGCCGCGCAGCACCCGGCGCCACTCGGCGAGGTCCCACGGGGCCGGGCCGCTCGGCCCGGGGAGCGGGCCGGGGGCGTACGGCACGGGCACCAGGCGGGCGCCGGCGATCCGTAGCGCCTGCAGGGTGTGGGCGTAGCTGGGCGCCTCGACGGCGACCCGGTCGCCGCGGCCGATCAGTGCCCGCTGGACGAGGTGCAGGGCGCCCATCGCGCCGGTGGTGACGAGGATCTGGTCCGGGGTGGTGGGCAGCCCGCGCTCGGTGTACCGCCGGGCGACGGCCTCGCGCAGCACCGGGACGCCGGTGGGGTAGTGGCCGTGTCCGGCGGCGTAGTGGGGCAGTTGCTCGACGGCGCGGGCGGCGGCCGCGCCGAGGAAGGGCTGCGGGGCGGGCAGGGCGGCGACGCCGAGGTCCAGGGTGCGGCCGAGCTCGTCCGGCGGGACGGGGTGCAGGGCGTCGCCGGGCGGCGGGGCGCCCTCGGGCAGCGCGGTCCAGCTGCCGGCGCCGCGGCGGCTGCGCAGGTAGCCCTCGGCGCGCAGGGTCTCGTAGGCGGTGGCGACGGTGGTGCGGCTGAGCTCCAGGGCGGTGGCGAGTTCGCGTTCGGCGGGCAGCCGGGCGCCGACCGGCAGTCGGCCCTCGGTGACCAGCAGCCGGATCTGCCCGGCGAGGGTCCGGTAGGCGGGCCGGCGGGGGCCGGGGGCGTCGGGCAGCCGGGCGGTGGCGAGCAGCCGGACCAGCGCGGGCGGGGTGACGGTGGTGTGCCAGTCGGCCATGGGGGATCAGTCCACTTGCTCGGAATTGGCCCTGGAGGGGGTCGCTTTGGCCTGGCCATCATGGCAGGGCGGCCATCGAGTCCGCCACCGCCGGGGCAGCCGGGCGGTGCAGCACCACCCGCAGGAGCTCCCGTTGGCCACCACGCACCCGACCACGCCCGACCGGCCCTCCGAGGCCCCGCCCGCCGCCGCGCCGGCCGCCCCGCCCGCCGCCGCCGCGCCGGCCGCCCGGCCGTCCCGTGCCGCCCGCCTGCTCGGCGACACCCACGCGCTGGGCCGCCGGATCCCGCAGCTCGCGGTCGGCCTCTACCTGTACGGCGCGAGCATGGCGCTGATGCTCCGCTCCGGCCTCGGCCTCGACCCGTGGGACGTCTTCCACCAGGGCCTGCAGCGTGCCGCGGGCCTCTCGGTGGGCGCCTGGGTGACCATCTGCGGCGCCCTGGTCCTGCTGCTGTGGATCCCGATCCGCCAGCGCCCGGGCGTCGGCACGGTGGCGAACGTCCTGGTGCTGGGCGCGTCGATGGACCTCACCCTGCGGCTGGTCGACGGCCCGGCCGGGCTGCCCGCCCGGATCGCGCTGATGGCCGCCGCGATCGCGCTGAACGGCCTGGCCACCGGCCTCTACATCGGTGCCCGCTTCGGCCCCGGCCCGCGCGACGGCCTGATGACCGGCCTGCACCGGCGCACCGGGCGCTCGCTGCGGCTGATCCGCACCGGCATCGAGGTCACCGTCCTGGTCGCCGGCGTGCTGCTCGGCGGCACCGCCGGGGTCGGCACGGTCGCGTACGCGCTGGCCATCGGCCCGCTGGTGCAGTTCTTCCTGCCGTGGTGCACGGTGCCGGGCCCCGGGCAAACCTCCCGGAAGGGGTGAACTTCCGGGCACGGAGTTGCCGCGCGCCGTTGCCGCTCGTCGCGCGCCGGGGGTGGAACCTCGTAAGGTCGTCTCCGTGTTGGACGAGATGCGGATACGGGATCTTGGGGTCATCGACGACGCGGTGGTCGAACTCGCGCCCGGCTTCACCGCCGTGACCGGTGAGACCGGCGCCGGGAAGACCATGGTCGTGACGAGCCTCGGCCTGCTGCTCGGCGGCCGCGCCGACCCGGGCCTGGTGCGCAACGGCACCGGGCGCGCGGTCGTCGAGGGCCGGCTCGAGCTGCCCGCCGACTCTCCGGTGGCGGCCCGGGCGGTGGAAGCCGGGGCCGAGCTGGACGACGGCGCGTTGCTGATCAGCCGCACCGTCTCCGCCGAGGGCCGCTCCCGGGCCTACGTGGGCGGCCGGGCCGTCCCGGTCGGCCTGCTCGCCGAGCTCGGCGAGGACCTGATCGCCGTGCACGGCCAGACCGACCAGCAGCGGCTGCTGCGCCCGGCCCGCCAGCGCGGCGCGCTGGACCGGTACGCGGGCGAGACCGTGGCCGGGCCGCTGGCCCGCTACCGGGAGACCTACCGCAGCCTGCGCGAGGTCTCCGCCACGCTGGAGGAGCTCACCACCCAGGCGCGCGAGCGCGCCCAGGAGGCCGACCTGCTCCGGTTCGGCCTGGACGAGATCGCCGCCGCCGAGCCGGTGGCCGGCGAGGACGTCGAGCTGGCCGCCGAGGCCGAGCGGCTCGGCCACGCCGACGCGCTCTCCTCCGCCGCCACCCTCGCCCACGCCGCGCTGGCCGGCGACCCGGCGGACCCGGAGGCGCTGGACGCCGGCACCCTGCTCGCGCAGTCCCGCCGCGCCCTGGACGCCGTGCGCCACCACGACGAGCGCCTGGCCGCGCTCGCCGACCGCGTCAACGAGGTCGGCTACCTGCTCGCCGACGTGGCCGGCGACCTGGCCGGGTACGCGGACGACCTCGACGCCGACCCCGTCCGGCTCGCCGCCGTCGAGGACCGCCGGTCCGTGCTGGCCCAGCTGCTGCGCAAGTACGGCGGCCCCGAGAACACCCTCGCCGAGGTGATCGCCTGGGCCGAGGCCGGCGCCGCCCGGCTCGCCGAACTCGACGGCGACGACGACCGGATCGACCAGCTCGGCGCCCGCGAGACGGAGCTGCGGGCCGAGTTGGCCGAGCTGGCCGCCGAGGTGTCGGCCGCCCGCCACGCCGCCGCCGGGCGCTTCGCCGAGGCCGTCTCCGCCGAGCTCGCCGAACTGGCCATGCCGCACGCCCGGGTGACCTTCTCGATCACCCGGGTCGACGACCTGTCCGGCATCGAGCTCGAGGGCCGCACCGTCGCCTACGGGCCGCACGGTGTGGACGAGGTCGAGGTGCTGCTCGCCCCGCACCCCGGGGCCCAGCCCCGGCCGATCGCCAAGGGCGCCTCCGGCGGTGAGCTGTCGCGGGTGATGCTCGCCGTCGAGGTGGTCTTCGCGGGCGCCGACCCCGTCCCCACCTACCTGTTCGACGAGGTGGACGCGGGCGTCGGCGGCAAGGCCGCGGTGGAGATCGGGCGCCGGCTGGCGAAGCTGGCCGAGTCCGCCCAGGTCGTGGTGGTCACCCACCTCCCGCAGGTCGCCGCCTTCGCGGACCGGCACCTGGTCGTGGAGAAGACCCACGACGGCACCGTGACCCGCAGCGGCGTCAAGGTGCTGAACGACGAGGAGCGGGTGCGCGAACTCTCGCGGATGCTGGCCGGCCTGGAGGACTCCGAGCTGGGCCGCGCCCACGCGGAGGAACTGCTGGCAGCGGCCCGGGCCCCGCGCCACCGCTAGCCGGGCGCGGCGGCCCCGCGGACGGACGGCGACGCGCCCCGGGTGCGGCCGACTGTCCAAGAGGGCCGCCGACCTGGCATGGTGGCGGCTGGACATTGGCTTTCCAGTCCCGAGCGCCGTCGGCGGGCAATCCTCGCGGAAGCGGCGCGCGAACCTGATCGAGTCGGATGCGAGAGAACGTGGACCATTCCGCCGCCCGGGCCGCCGCGGCCACCCCCGAACCGGGGCAGCTGCACGTGGTACTCGTCCTGGCCGCCAGCACCGGCGGCATCGGTGCGCACGTGCGCTCCCTCGCCCAGGGCCTGGTCGCGCACGGCGTGACCGTCACGGTCTGCGCCCCGGCCGGCACGGACGCCCTGTTCGGCTTCTCCCGCACCGGCGCCAGGTTCCACACCGTCGACATCACCCCCACCGCCGGCGCCCGCAGCGACGCCACCGCGATCGGCGAACTGCGCCGGGCCTTCACCGGTGCCGACGTCGTCCACGCGCACGGGCTGCGCGCCGGGCTGCTCTCCGACCTCGCGCTGCGCACCGCCGGCCGCTTCCCCGGCCTGCGCCCGGAGACCCCGCTGGTGGTCACCTCGCACCACGCGCTGCTGGCCACCGGCATGGAGCGCCGGCTGCAGCGGCTGATGGAGCGCCGGGTGGCGCGTGCCGCCGACCTCGTCCTCGGCGCCTCCTCCGACCTCGTCGCCCGGGCCCGTGAACTGGGGGCCACCGACGCCCGGCTCGGCCCGGTGGCCGCCCCGCCGATGCCCGAGGGCCGGCTGGACCGGGCCGCCGCCCGTGCCGCCCTGCTCGGTGACGGACCGGACCGACCGCTGGTGCTCGCGGTCGGCCGGCTCGTCCCGCAGAAGGCCTTCGGGCAGCTGCTGGACGCCACCCGCGAACTGTCCGCACTCGACCCGGAGCCGCTGCTGCTGCTCGCCGGGGACGGCCCGGAGGCGGCCGGACTGCGCGAGCGGGTGGCCGCCGAGAAGCTGCCGGTACGGCTGCTCGGCTACCGCACCGACGTCCCCGACCTGCTGGCCGCCGCCGACGCGGTGGTCGTCTCCAGCCGCTGGGAGGCCCGCTCGCTGGTCGTGCAGGAGGCGATGCGGGCCGGCGTGCCGGTGGTCGCCACCGCCGTCGGCGGGATCCCCGAACTGGTCGGCGACGCGGCCGTGCTGGTGCCCGCAGGGGACCCGGCCGCGCTCGGCCGGGCGGTGGCCGAGCTGCTGTCCGACCCGGCGCGCCGCGGGCGGCTGGCGGCGGCCGGCCGGCAGCAGGCCGAGACCTGGCCGGACGAGGCCGCCACCGTGGCCCAGGTGCTGAGCACCTACGACGAGCTGGTCCAGCGGGCCTGAGCCCCGGCCGGCCCTGACGGCCGCCGCCCCGGCCGGCCGGACCGCAGCCAGCCGTCCTAGGGCGTGTCTTGTGGATCACTGCCGGGGTCGCGACGCCAGGGCACGCACCTCGCCGCGTTGTCGTCGGTCGCCGATGCTCCGCATGGACTCCCTCCTCCGCCTTGCGATGCACGCACCCTGACGCCGCGACCTATCCGACAAGATCCACAAGACACGCCCTAGACGGTCGCCTGTTCCACCCGGTCGGCCGCCAGGCCGTCCGGCTGGGCGGACAGGTAGGCGCCCCCGCAGGCGGTCAGCCGCAGCGCGGTGTCGATCAGCGGCACGTGGCTGAAGGCCTGCGGGAAGTTGCCGACCTGCCGCTTGAGCCGCGGGTCCCACTCCTCGGCGAGCAGCCCGATGTCGTTGCGCAGCCCGAGCAGCCGGTCGAACAGCTCGCGGGCCTCCTGCACCCGGCCGATCATGGCGAGGTCGTCGGCGAGCCAGAACGAGCAGGCCAGGAAGGCCCCTTCGTGCCCGGAGAGGCCGTCGACGTTGTTGCCGCTCTCGTCGTGGGTCGGGTAGCGCAGCACGAAGCCGTCCTCGGTGGACAGTTCACGCTGGATCGCCTCGATGGTGCCGATCACCCGCTTGTCGTCCGGTGGCAGGAAGCCGACCTGCGGGATCAGCAGCAGCGAGGCGTCCAGCTCCTTGCCCCCGTAGTACTGGGTGAAGGTGTTGCGCTCCGGGTCGTAGCCCCGCTCGCAGACGTCCCGGTGGATGGTCTCCCGCAGGCCGCGCCAGCGCTCCAGGTGCTCGTCGGACGGGGCGTCCTCGGGCGTCTGCTCCAGCAGCTTGATCGTCCGGTCGACGGCGACCCAGGCCATCACCTTGGAGTGGACGAAGTGCCGGCGGGGGCCGCGGACCTCCCAGATGCCCTCGTCCGGCTCCTGCCAGTGGTCCTCCAGGTACTCGATCAGGCGCAGCTGGAGGTGGTGGGCGTGGTCGTTGCGGACCAGGCCGGTCATGTGGGCCAGGTGCAGCGCCTCGACGACCTCGCCGTAGACGTCGAGCTGGAGCTGGCCGGCGGCGCCGTTGCCGACCCGGACGGGCTGGGAGCCCTCGTAGCCGGGCAGCCAGTCCAGCGAGGACTCGGTGAGCTCGCGCTCGCCGGCGATGCCGTACATGATCTGCAGGTTCTCCGGGTCGCCGGCCACCGCCCGCAGCAGCCACTCGCGCCAGGCGCGGGCCTCGTCGCGGTAGCCGGTGCGCAGCAGCGAGGAGAGCGTGATGGCCGCGTCGCGGAGCCAGGTGTAGCGGTAGTCCCAGTTGCGCTCGCCGCCGATGTCCTCCGGCAGCGAGGTGGTGGGGGCCGCGACGATGCCGCCGGTGGGGGCGTAGGTGAGGCCCTTGAGGGTGATCAGGGAGCGGATCACGGCCTCGCGGTACGGGCCCTGGTAGGTGCACTGGCCGGCCCACTCGTGCCAGAAGTCGGCGGTGGCGTCGAGCATCTCCTCGGCGTCCGGGGGCGTGGGCGGGTCCAGGTGGGAGGCCTGCCAGGTGAGGGCGAAGGCGATCCGCTCGCCGGCGGTGACGGTGAAGTCGGCGTAGGTGGTGAGGTCGCGGCCGTAGGTCTCGGCCTCGCCGTCCAGCCAGACCGAGTCGGGCCCGGCGACGGCGACGGTGCGGTGCCCGCCGTCGGCCTGCTCGACCCGGTGCACCCAGGGGACCACCCGGCCGTAGGAGAAGCGCATCCGCACGGCCGAGCGCATCCGGACGGTGCCGGCGACGCCCTCGACGATCCGGATCACCTGCGGGACGGCGTCGCGGCCGGCGAGCGGGCGCGGCGGCATGAAGTCGATCACCCGGACGGTGCCGCCCTGGGCGTCCCACTCCTGCTCCAGGATCAGCGAGTCGCCCCGGTAGCGGCGGCGGTCGGCGGGGACGGCCGGGGCGGCGGCGGTGGGCGGCGGGACCCGCAGGTCGCCGGTGTCGGTGAAGCGGGCGGCGACGGCCGGTGCGGCGGGGGCGGGGACCTCGCTCACGACGGCTTCGGCCGGCCCGATCCGCCAGAAGCCGTGTTCATCGGTGCCGAGCAGGCCGGCGAACACGGCCGGCGAGTCGAAGCGGGGCAGGCAGAGCCAGTCCACCGCCCCGTCCCTGCTGACCAGGGCAGCGGTCTGCATGTCCCCGATGAGTGCGTAGTCCTCGATACGGCCGGCCACGTGGATCTCCAGTTCGCAATGTGGTCAGGACGCAACGGCGATCCGGGGGAGCGAGCGGTCTGCGGGGCCGGAGGTCCACCCCGGGACGTCCGGCCCGCCGGGGGGTGGTGGCGGGCCTTGCTGGAGTGTCCGTGCGGGGCCCGGTCGAGCCCCTGGAGTGGGTGGGGAGGAACTGGATTACGGGGAGGTCCGGTCGCGCATCGGGGACCGGGAGTGTCCTGACGCTCCCACGCCCTCCGCGTGCTCGTGCTGTCGGCGATGCGTCCGTGCAGCTTACGACGGACGAAAGGGGCGAAGCACGCGGGCGCAGCCTCGTGTGGCGCCACAATTCGGCGGAAATGCCGTGCATCGCGAGGGTGTCGCCCAGGATGGTCCGGACGGATCAGCCCCGGCTGGTCCCGGTGGAGGGGCTGTCATGGCCCGAACGGGGTGCCCCGGGGTGGCCCGGTCCGGCCGTGGTGCGACCGGTGTGACTGCTGGGCCGTATGGTGCGCCGGTGGTGCGCCCCGCGTACGCCCCCGGGGTGCCGCGAGCGGGCCGGAAGGCGTCCCGTCCGGGTCACTGATACCCTGGTATCCCGTGGACCGGTGGGATCAAACGCCCCGGACCAGCCGAATCGACGACCCTCCGAGCGCCGTGCTCCGCACCGGCCTCCCGTCGCCAGGCGAGCCGCGAGCCTCCCACCACGTCACCTTCGACACGCGACCCACGGGAGCCCCCTCTTGGCACAGCCCCATTCCGGCAAGGCAGCGAACGGCCGCGCCGTGACGACCAAGCACCTCTTCGTCACCGGGGGTGTCGCCTCGTCGCTCGGCAAGGGCCTCACCGCCTCCAGCCTCGGCGCGCTGCTCAAGGCCCGCGGCCTGCGCGTGACGATGCAGAAGCTCGACCCGTACCTCAACGTGGACCCGGGCACCATGAACCCGTTCCAGCACGGTGAGGTCTTCGTCACCGACGACGGCGCCGAGACCGACCTGGACATCGGCCACTACGAGCGGTTCCTCGACACGAACCTGCACGGCTCGGCCAACGTCACCACCGGCCAGGTGTACTCCACGGTCATCGCCAAGGAGCGCCGCGGCGAGTACCTGGGCGACACCGTCCAGGTCATCCCGCACATCACCAACGAGATCAAGTCCCGGATCCGCCGGATGGCGACCGAGGACGTCGACGTGGTGATCACCGAGGTCGGCGGCACCGTCGGCGACATCGAGTCGCTGCCGTTCCTGGAGGCCGTCCGCCAGGTCCGCCACGAGGTCGGCCGGGACAACGTGTTCTTCGTGCACGTCTCCCTGCTGCCGTACATCGGCCCCTCGGGCGAGCTGAAGACCAAGCCCACCCAGCACTCCGTCGCCGCGCTGCGCAACATCGGCATCCAGCCCGACGCCGTCGTGCTGCGCGCCGACCGCGAGGTCCCGCAGGCCATCAAGCGCAAGATCTCGCTGATGTGCGACGTGGACGAGGAGGCCGTGGTCGCGGCCATCGACGCCAAGTCGATCTACGACATCCCCAAGGTCCTGCACGGCGAGGGCCTGGACGCCTACGTGGTGCGCCGGCTCGACCTGCCGTTCCGCGACGTGGACTGGACCACCTGGGACGACCTGCTGCGCCGCGTCCACGAGCCGCAGCACATCGTCAAGGTCGCGCTGGTCGGCAAGTACATCGACCTCCCGGACGCCTACCTGTCGGTGACCGAGGCGCTGCGCGCCGGCGGCTTCGCCAACAACGCCCGGGTCGAGATCAAGTGGGTCACCTCGGACGACTGCGAGACCCCCGAGGGCGCCCGGGAGCAGCTCGGCGACGTGGACGCGATCTGCATCCCCGGCGGCTTCGGCGACCGCGGCGTCAACGGCAAGGTCGGCGCCATCACCTACGCCCGCGAGAACAAGGTCCCGCTGCTCGGCCTCTGCCTGGGCCTGCAGTGCGTCGTGATCGAGGCGGCCCGCAACCTGGCCGGCCTGCCCGAGGCGAACTCCACCGAGTTCGACGCCGCGGCCAAGCACCCGGTCGTCTCCACCATGGCCGAGCAGCTGGCCATCGTCGACGGCAAGGGCGACCTGGGCGGCACCATGCGCCTGGGCCTGTACCCGGCCAAGCTCGCCGAGGGCTCCATCGTGCGCGAGGTCTACGCCGGCGAGCAGTACGTCGAGGAGCGCCACCGCCACCGCTACGAGGTCAACAACGCGTACCGCGCGGACCTCGAGAAGACCGGTCTGCAGTTCTCCGGCCTCTCGCCCAAGGGCGACCTGGTGGAGTACGTCGAGTACCCCCGCGAGGTGCACCCGTACCTGGTCGCCACCCAGGCCCACCCGGAGCTGAAGTCCCGCCCGACCCGCCCGCACCCGCTGTTCGCGGGCCTGGTCAAGGCCGCCATCGAGATCAAGACCGCCACTGCCGAGTAATCGTCGGTCGTTCACCGGACGGCGGCCCCGCGATTCCCGCGGGGCCGCCGTCCGGCGTTAGATTGTGTCGTACTGACGAAAAGGGGAGAGCGATGGACGAGCAGAGCGACCTGGTGATCGCCGACGCGGCCGAGGAGTGGGAGGTCCGGGAGAGCCGGACGCCGTTCCAGGGCAAGGTCACCGGAGTGCGCAGCGAGGAGGTCCGGATGCCCGACGGCAGCTGGGCCCGCCGCGACTACCAGACCCACCCGGGCTCGGTCTCCGTGCTCGCCCTGGACGACAAGGAGCGGGTGCTCGTCCTGCGGCAGTACCGCCACCCCGTCCGCCACCGCCTCTGGGAGCTGCCGGCCGGGCTGCTGGACGTGCCCGGCGAGAACCCGTGGCACGCCGCCCGGCGCGAGCTGTTCGAGGAGGCGCACTGCCGTGCCGAGACCTGGCGCGTCCTGGTGGACTTCTACACCTCCCCGGGCGGCACCGACGAGGCGCTGCGGATGTTCCTCGCCACCGACCTCTCGGCCGCCGAGGGCGAGCGCTACGAGGCGCACGGCGAGGAGCAGGAGATCGAGGTCGCCTGGGTGCCGCTGCCGGAGCTGATCCGGCTGATCCAGGCCGGGCTGCTGCACAACCCGACCCTGATCACCGGCACCCTCGCCCTGCACGCCGCCCTCACCGGGGCGGACGGACTGGACGCGCTGCGCCCGGCGGACTCGCCCTGGCCGGCCCGGCCCTTCGAGGCGTGAGCGAACGGCCCGGCCGCCCGCGGCCGCGCCGCGGTTGATCCACGGGGGTGATTTACCGGTTCGTACGACCGGATGTCACCTCGGCTGAGCCGGACGGTCGAACTACGCTTCGCAGACAGGGCGCCCGTCCCGGGCCGCCCCCGCGGAGCGCCGGATGACGTCGGGAGTGGCACGGGTGGCGAGGAAGACGGCGACGATGGACCCCGGCCCCGACGCGCCCCCCGGGGCCGTCCCCGGCCTGGACCGGCTGCCGGCCGGGCCCGCGCTGTTCGTCGGGCGGCGGGCCGAACTGGCCGCACTGCGGGCGGCCGCGGCCCGCCCGGCCAGCGGCCGCAGCACGGTGCTGGTGCTGGCCGGGCGCCCCGGCTCCGGACGCACCGCGCTGGCGGCCCGCTTCGCCCGCACCGTCGCCGCCGACCACCCCGACGGCGTGCTCTTCGCGCGCCTGTCCGCGGCCGACGGCGGCCGGGTGCCGCCCGCCCGGGCCGCCCGGCTGCTGCTGGAGCAGCTCGACCCCGAGGCCCCGGTGCCGCTGCCCGGGGCCGTCGGGGACGCGCGGGACGAACCGGCCTGCGTGGCGCTGCGCGAGGCGCTGGCCGGCCGCCGGGTACTGGTGGTCCTGGACGACGTCCGCGACGCCGGACAGCTGTGGCCGCTGCTCGCGGACGAACCGGGCTGCCTGGTGCTCGCCACCACCGCCGGACCGCTCACCGGGATCGAGGACATCGACCCGGTGATCCTCGGCGGGCTCGACCGGCAGGCCTCCGGCGAGCTGCTCGCCGACCTGGTCGGCGGTACCAGGATCTCCTGCGACCCGGTCGGCGGGGCCGATCTGGCGGAGGCCTGCGCGGCGCGCCCGGCCGCGCTGCGGCTGATGGCCGGGTGGCTGCGCGGCAACCCGAAGGCGGCGGTCACCGAGGCGGCGGCCGAGCTCACCCGGGTGGTCGGCGAGGAGTCGGAGCGGGGGGCGGCGCCGAAGCGGAAGGGCGGGCGCCAGGGCGGGGCGGCCGGGGGGACGGCCGCGGGGAAGGAGACGGCGGCGGGGAACGCGGCGGTGGCGGGGAACGGGGCGGTGGCGGCCGAGGGGGCCGCGCCGGCTCCCGGAACCGGGGGAATCTCGGGCACCGAGGGTGCTGAGGGCGCCGTGGGTGCCCCGGGGGAGTCCGGGAGGCCGGGGAAGACCGAGCGGTCCGGGCAGCCCCGGATGCCCGGGGACCGCCGCAAGCAGCCCCAGGCCCGGGAGCCGGAGAAGCCCGCGGGCGCCGCCCGGCCGGCGGAGGAGCCCTTGGCCGGTACCACCGCCGGGGACCAGGCGTCCTGGGTCAAGCCCGGGCCGGAGCCGGCCGAGCCGGTGCCCGTTCCCGACAACGACCCGCTGATCGGCGCGTTCACCCTGCTGTACGGCACGCTCCCGGCGGCCCAGGCGCGGATGCTGCGCGCCCTCACCCTCGCCCCGGCGCAGACCGCCGACCCGCGCACCGCCTCGGCCCTGGTCGGCTGCCCGGCGCCGGAGGCGGCCGCGACGCTGGCGGCGCTGGCCGAGCACGAGCTGCTCGGGAAGGAGGCCCCGGCCGCCGACGGCAGCCCGCGCTACCGGGTGCCCGGCCGGCTCTACCCGCGGCTCGTCCGGCTGCGGGAGCGGGAGGACCGGCCGGCCGAGACCGAACTCGCCCGGGCCCGGCTGCTGGAGCGGCTGGTGCGCCTCACCGAGTCGGCGCGCGCCCTGCTGGACCCGGCGGGCGGCCCCGGCCCCGACCAGCTGCCCGCCCCGCTGCGGCTCGGCTCGGCCGGGCACGCCCGGGAGTGGCTGCTCGGGGAGCGGGACCTGCTGCTCGGCGCGGTCGCCGACGCGATCGGCCAGGGCGACCTGGACGGCTCGGCCGGCCGGCTGGTCACGGCCCTGCTGCGGGCGCTGCCGCTGACCGGCGCCGCGGCCCCCGCGGACCTCTACCGGCTGCACGAGCTGGTGCTGACCGTCGCCGAACGGCACGGCAAGCCGCGCCGGGCCTCGGCGGCGCTGCTCAACCTGGGGGACCTCCAGGTGGCGGCGGGCCGCTGGGAGCAGGCCGGTGCGCACTACCGGGCCGCCCTGGAGCACGCCCGGACGGCCGACGACGAGCCGCTGTGCGCGCGGGCCCTGGAGGGCGCGGCCGGCTGCCACCGGGCGCTCGGCGACGCCGTGCGCGCCGCCGACTGGTACGGGCGGGCGCTCGGCCTGCGGCAGTCGCTGGGCGACCACGCCGCGGAGGCGAGGCTGCTCGCCCGGGTGGCCGAGGCGCACACCGCGCAGCGCAGGTTCGACGAGGCGGACCGGGAGTACCGGGCGGCCCTGTCGGTGCTGCGCCGCCTCGGCGACGAACGCGGCCGGGAGGCCGTCGGCGCCGCCCTGGCGGACCTGCGGGAACGCGTCGACGCCGGGTGGTGAGAGGCCTTTCGGGGGTATTGTCGAAGATGCCCGGTTCATACGCTTTTGGCGGGAAGATCGCAGGGGAAGCCTACGAACCTGCCAATGTGTTCGGCAGATTTATTCACTTTGGAAGGCTGACACGCCGACTGGGCTTCATTACACTCGAACTCAGTCGCGCAGCGATCCATGCCCCGGGCTGCCCCGGAGGCTTCCCCACGTGCGCGTCGCCCGCCGGTCTTCTCCGGTAGGGACCCCCATGGCAAGAGGACGTGTTTAGCCGTGAAGGTCGGCATCCCCCGCGAGGTCAAGAACCACGAGTACCGCGTGGCCATCACGCCCGCCGGCGTGCATGAGCTGGTCCGCAACGGACACGAGGTCTACATCGAGGACAACGCCGGTGTCGGCTCCTCGATCCCCAACGAGGAGTACGTGGCCGCCGGCGCCACCATCCTCCCCACCGCCGACGAGGTGTGGGCCACCGCCGACCTGCTGCTGAAGGTCAAGGAGCCCATCGCCTCCGAGTACCACCGGCTGCGGAAGGGCCAGACCCTCTTCACGTACCTGCACCTCGCGGCCGACCGTGCCGGCACCGACGCGCTGGTCGCCTCCGGCACCACCGCCATCGCGTACGAGACCGTGCAGCTCGGCAACGGCGCCCTGCCGCTGCTCGCCCCGATGTCCGAGGTCGCGGGCCGGCTGGCCCCGCAGGTCGGCTCGTACCACCTGATGCGCCCGGCCGGCGGCCGCGGCGTGCTGCCGGGCGGCGTGCCCGGCACCCACCCGGCGAAGGCCGTCGTCATCGGCGGTGGCGTCTCCGGCTGGCACGCGGCCACCATCGCCATCGGCATGGGCTACGACGTGACCCTGCTCGACCGCGACATCAACAAGCTGCGCGAGGCCGACCGCATCTTCGGCACGAAGATCAAGGCCATCGTCTCCAACACCTTCGAGCTGGAGAAGGCCGTCATCGAGGCCGACCTGGTCATCGGCGCGGTGCTGATCCCGGGCGCCAAGGCCCCGAAGCTCGTCACCAACGAGCTGGTCTCCCGCATGAAGCCGGGCTCCGTGCTCGTCGACATCGCCATCGACCAGGGCGGCTGCTTCGAGGACTCGCACCCGACCACGCACGCCGAGCCGACCTTCCAGGTCCACAACTCGGTCTTCTACTGCGTTGCCAACATGCCGGGCGCCGTCCCGAACACCTCCACCTACGCGCTGACCAACGCGACGATGCCCTACGTCGTCGAGCTGGCCAACCGCGGTTGGAAGGAGGCGCTGCGCCGCGACCCGGCGCTCGCCAAGGGCCTGAACGTCCACGAGGGCCAGATCACCTTCCCCGCCGTGGCCGAGGCCTTCGGCCTGGAGTCGGTCTCCCTGGAGAGCGTGCTCGCCTGATCCACCAGACCGCCCGGCGGTCCTTCGCCCCCGACCCTCTCCCCCCGGGCCGGGGGCTTCGCCGTGCCCGTGAACGGGCGGGGGAGCGGGCGGGTCGCTCTGTCGTCAATTTCCGTGGGTCGCGTCACCCGACCGCAGAAACGTTAGGGTCAACGGCCCACTCATCCCTTGACATCGGCCCGCCTGATAGTCGACACATCCTGCCCACTACCGTGGATTGTGTTGCTGCGAACGCCTGGAACGGCCTAGAGTCGCAAACCGTCGGCATGCTGCCACGCTGACGAATCGACATAGAGTCCTGGATGCCCAAGGAGGTAAGACGACTTGTGAATGAGTCGACATTTGCTCCCGGGGGTGGTCAGCCAGGACTGGCGGAGCGCACCGCCGGCCAGCCGAGTGAGGAGCCCGGGGCCCGGCAGGCCACCGTGGGCTCGGCCGAGGTCGGCTCGGTCGCACTCCGTACCTTCGAAGCACGCCAGAACACAGCACAGGTGACCACGGTGACCGAACACGACACCGACTTGGCGGCCTACGGAGTGGGCTACGGCGACTTCGCCTACGGCGCCTACGACGACCCGGACGCCGAGTACGAGCCGGATCCGGAGTACGCCGCCACGCTGGCCCCGGACGCCGCCCGCCAGCGCCGCGAGCGGGTCGGCCCGACCGGCCGCCCGCTGCCGTACTTCCCGATCCCCGCGCCGGTCGCCGAGCACGGCCCCGCCCAGATCATCGCGATGTGCAACCAGAAGGGCGGCGTCGGCAAGACCACGTCGACCATCAACCTGGGTGCCGCGCTCGCCGAGTACGGCCGCCGGGTGCTGCTCGTCGACTTCGACCCGCAGGGCGCGCTCTCCGTCGGACTGGGCGTCAACCCGATGGAGCTCGACGTCACCGTCTACAACCTGCTCATGGAGCGGGGCCTGACGGCCGATGAGGTGCTGCTCAAGACGGCCGTGCCGGGCATGGACCTGCTGCCGTCCAACATCGACCTCTCCGCGGCCGAGGTGCAGCTGGTCAGCGAGGTGGCCCGGGAGTCCGCGCTGGCGCGCGCCCTGAAGCCGCTGCTGCCCGACTACGACTACGTCATCATCGACTGCCAGCCCTCGCTGGGCCTGCTGACGGTCAATGCGCTGACGGCCGCTCACAGCGTCATCGTCCCGCTCGAGTGCGAGTTCTTCGCGCTGCGCGGCGTCGCGCTGCTGACCGAGACCATCGAGAAGGTGTGCGAGCGGCTCAACCCCGAGCTGCGCCTGGACGGCATCCTCGCCACCATGTACGACTCGCGCACCGTGCACAGCCGTGAGGTGCTGGCGCGCGTCGTCGAGGCGTTCGGCGAGCACGTCTTCCACACCGTCATCGGGCGGACCGTGCGCTTCCCCGAGACCACCGTCGCCGGCGAGCCGATCACGACGTACGCGACCAACTCGGTCGGCGCCGCCGCCTACCGCCAGCTCGCCAGGGAGGTGCTCGACCGGTGCCGCCCCGCCGAGTGAGTCTCCCGGGTGCCGACGAGCTGTTCCGGACCACCGGCGGGATGGCGCTGTCGCCGTCCCTCGCGCCGCGTCCGGCCGCCGAGGCATCCAGACCGGAGACCGCGCGGAACGCCGGTGGCACGGACGGGCAGGACGGTGCCGAGGGCACCCAGGACGCCAACGGCACGCAGGACGCCCAGCGCGCCGGCGGGGCCGGGCGCAGGCCGTCCCAGGACCAGCAGCCGGCCTCCGTGCCGGCACCCGCGCAGCCGCCCGTCCAGCGGTCCGCCGCACCGGCGGGCTCCCCGGGGGCCGCGCAGGCCGCCGCCGGCGGCCGCGCAGCAGCCCCCGCGCCGGGCGGCCGCCAGCACGCCGGCACCGCCGAGGAGGCGCCGGGCACCGCCGGGCGCGCCCGGCCGCGCGGCCGCGCGCCGCGCCGCCCCAGCGGGCGCGAGCGGCACGACGAGAAGATCACCGTGTACGTGTCCGCCGAGGAGCTCATGGACCTGGAGCACACCCGGCTGGTGCTGCGCGGCGAGCACGGCCTGGCCGTGGACCGCGGGCGGATCGTCCGGGAGGCCATCGCGGTCGTCCTGGCGGACCTGGAGCAGCGCGGCGAGGCCTCCATCCTGGTGCGGCGGCTGCGCGGGCGGTAGCCGCCCCTGAGGGCCCTCGGGGCCCCGCCCCGGCCTCCCCGGGCCGGTCCGCCCGCCCTCCGGCCCCTGAAGGCCCGCTGCCGGGCGTTCCGGCGGTTCGGTGGTGCGGCCCGCGGTCCGCGGTGCTCGGGGCGCGCAGTCGGCGGTGCGGCCGCCGTCCGCTCCGCTCCGTTCCGCTCCGTTCCGCTCTGCTCGTTGTCCGGTGGGTGCTGTCCGCCGGGTCGGCCGCCCGCCGCGTTCGTACGAGCTCGCGCGGGTGGTGCCCCGCGCCCGGTCCGGCGGCGGGCCCGCCGCCGCGGCGTGTCGGCGCCCCCGGGGCCGGCCGGGCGGGCGGCGCGGGTGAAGATGGACCGCCATGCCGAGCACCGCCGAACCACCCGCCACCCCCGTGGACGCGCCTGCGGGCGTGCCCCCGGAGCCGTCCCCGGACGTGCCTCCGAGGAGGTCGGGGAACGCCTCCGAGGAGGCCCCGCGGGGCGGCTTCCGGGTGCGGCTGGACAACTTCGAGGGCCCCTTCGACCTGCTGCTCAGCCTCATCGCCAAGCACCGGCTCGACGTGACCGAGGTGGCGCTGGCCACCGTCACGGACGACTTCATGGCGCACATCCGGGCGATGGGCCCGGACTGGGACCTGGACGCGGCGACCGAGTTCCTGGTCGTCGCCGCCACCCTGCTCGACCTCAAGGCCGCCCGGCTGCTGCCCGCCGCCGAGGTCGAGGACGAGGAGGACCTCGCCCTGCTCGAGGCCCGCGACCTGCTGTTCGCCCGGCTGCTGCAGTACCGGGCGTACAAGCGGGCGGCGGCCCTGTTCGGCGAGCGCTGGGCCGCCGAGCTGGCGCGGCGCCCGCGCACCGTCGGGCTGGAGCCCCGGCACGCCGAGCTGCTGCCCGAGGTGGTCCTCGGCATCGGGCCGGAGCGGCTCGCGCAGCTGGCGGCCAAGGCCATGGAGCCCAGGCCGGAGCCGGTGGTGTACGTCGACCACATCCACACCCCGCCGGTCAGCGTGCGGGAGCAGGCCGGGCTGGTGGTGGCGCTGCTCACCGAGCTCGGCGAGGCGTCCTTCCAGCGGCTCGTCGCGGACGCGCCGGACACCCTGGTGGTGGTCGCCCGGTTCCTGGCGCTGCTGGAGCTGTACCGGGAACGGGTGCTGGCCTTCGAGCAGCCGGAGGCGCTGGGCGAGCTGCTGGTGCGCTGGGTGGCCGGGGCGGACCGGGGTGAGGTGGCGGTGACGGACGAGTTCGACCGGCCGGCGGGCGAGGCCGCGGCGGCGGAACGGGCCGCGGCCGCGGGCCGGGGCGAGGAGGACGGGCGCTGATGGGTTCGGGTACGGGCACGGGCACGGGTACGGGCGGGAACGAGGGCGGCCGGCGGCCGGCGCGGCGCCCGCTCGGGCTGCCGGGGCGGCCGCGGGCGCAGGAGTGGCTGGAGCCGGCCTTCGAGCTGCTGCCGGAGCCGGTGGCGGCTCCTGAGCCGGAGCCGGGGCCGGTGGCGGAGTCGGGCGCGGTGGTGCCGGACGGCGGGGTGCGGGTGGTGCCCCGGGCCGGTGGCCAGGCCGGGCAGCAGGTCGTGCACCAGAAGTCGGCTCCGTCGACTTCCGGTGCGTCGGCGGCGGACCGGAGCGCCGGGCCGACCGTGGCGCAGGCCCCGGCCGCCGCGGACGAGGGGCTCACCACGGCCGGGCTCAGGGCCGAGCTGGAGGCGATCCTGATGGTCGTCGACGAGCCGGCCACCGAGGACCGGCTGGCCGGGGTGCTGGCGCGCCCCCGGGCGGCGGTGGCCGCGGCGCTGCGCGAGCTGTCCGCCGAGTACACCGCCCAGGGCCGGGGGTTCGACCTGCGGCTGGTCGCCGGCGGGTGGCGGTTCTACAGCCGTGACACCTGCGCCCCGGCCGTCGACCGCTTCCTGCTGGACGGCCAGCAGGCCCGTCTGACGCAGGCCGCGCTGGAGACCCTGGCGGTCGTCGCCTACCGGCAGCCGGTGTCCAGATCCCGGGTTTCCGCCGTCCGTGGTGTGAACTGTGACGGCGTGATGCGTACCCTGGTACAGCGAGGACTGGTGGAAGAGGCCGGATCCGAGCCCGAAACAGGTGCGATCCTGTATCGGACGACGAACTACTTCCTGGAACGGATGGGGCTCCGCGGCCTGGATGAGCTGCCGGAGCTCGCTCCCTTCCTGCCCGAGGTCGACGACGTGGAAGCGGAGTCCCTGGAGGGCACGATGATCGCGGAGGCGGTCGCCGCCGCTGCCGTGCAGGCCGTGGACGGCAGTGGCGAGGCCGGTCGGGCTGCGCCTGATCGGTAGGGGGCGGTGAGGTCGGCCGAAACGACCGCACATCCCAGACGGAACGACGTACGGACACTTTGATGCGTAGCAGTGGCAACGGCAGGAACAGCAGCGGCGGCGGCAGCGGTCGCGGCGGACAGGGCGGGGGCCGGGGCGGCGGCTCCTACGGAGGCGGCAGCGGCGGCGGCCGCGGCGGCTCGGGCTCGGGGTCGGGCTCGCGCGGAGGTTCGTACGGCGGTGGCGGTGGCGGCGGTCGCGGCGGGTCCGCGTCCGGTTCGCGGGGCGGTTCGTACGGCGGCGCTTCGTACGGTGGCGGCTCCGGTTCGCGGGGCGGCTCGTACGGAGGCGGCTCCGGTTCGCGGGGCGGTTCCGGTGCGTCCGGGCGCGACGGGCGCCGCGACGACCGCAGGGACGACCGCAGGGACGACCGCCGCGACGACCGCCGGTACCCGGACCGCCCGCTGCGGCCCGAGGAGCGGCGCTACGACCGCCCCGAGTACGGCGGCGGCCCCAACGCCACCCCCGCCCGCGGCGGCTTCGCCGGCCGGCGTCCCGGCCCGGCCCCGCGCCCGCGCCGCGAGGGCCAGGGCGCCCCGGGCGACCCGCGCCGTCAGCCGCAGCGCTCGCGCGAGCTGCAGGCGAAGATCGAGGACGCCGTCCTCGCCCGCCACGACAAGCCCGCGGTCAAGCTGCCGAAGACCTTCGGCGAGCCCGAGGGCGAGCGTCTGCAGAAGGTGCTGGCCCGGGCCGGCATCGGCAGCCGCCGCGCCTGCGAGGAGCTGATCGAGCAGGGCCGCGTCGAGGTCAACGGCCGGCTCGTCACCGAGCAGGGCAAGCGGGTCGACCCGCAGAACGACGAGATCAAGGTGGACGGCCTGACCGTCGCCACCCAGTCGTACCTCTTCTTCGCGCTCAACAAGCCGGCCGGCGTGGTCTCCACCATGGAGGACCCGGACGGGCGCCAGTGCCTCGGCGACTACGTGACCAACCGGGAGACCCGGCTGTTCCACGTCGGCCGCCTGGACACCGAGACCGAGGGCATCATCCTGCTCACCAACCACGGTGAGCTGGCCCACCGCCTCACCCACCCGCGGTACGGCGTGACCAAGACCTACCTGGCCGCCATCCAGGGGCCGATCCCGCGTGACCTGGGCAAGCAGCTGGCCCAGGGCATCGAGCTGGAGGACGGCTACGCGCGCGCCGACAGCTTCAAGGTGGTCTCCAACGTCGGCAAGAACTACCTGGTCGAGGTGACCCTGCACGAGGGCCGCAAGCACATCGTCCGCCGGATGCTGGCCGAGGCCGGCTTCCCGGTCGAGAAGCTGGTGCGCACCCACTTCGGCCCGATCGCCCTGGGCGACCAGAAGTCGGGCTGGCTGCGCCGCCTGACCAACCCCGAGGTCGGTCAGCTGATGCGCGAGGTCGGTCTGTAGACCGCAGCCGTGCCCGCGGTCTCCACCGCGGTCTCCTCCGAGGGCCTCCCCGCCGAGTGGCGGGGAGGCCCTCGGCCGTTCGTCGGGGGTGGGCTGTGAGCCGGGCCGCACCCCTGGTCACGGCCTTGTCAGCGTCATGATCCGTGGCAGAGGATGGCCACCGGACCACCGCCCGCCCCGTGGCGGGACTGCGCCAGGTCGTGCGCCGGTGGGGGGCGAACGGGGGAGACGGCGTCGTGTCGGATGCACCACTCAGCGCACTGGGACTCGCCGAGCCGGACGGGCAGGTCTACGCGGCGCTGGTGGCCAATCCGCAGTCCACCGCGGAGGAGCTGGCCGAGAGCTGCGGCCTGACGCTCCAGCAGAGCGCGCGGGCCCTGGACCGGCTCGCGCAGCAGGGCATGGCGACCCGGGCCCCGGTGGACCGGCACCGCTTCCTGCCGGTCGCCCCCGACGTCGCGATCGGCACCCTGATAGGCCACCGGGAGTCCGAACTGCGGCACGCCCGGGCCGAGATGCACCGTCTGATGGACGCCTTCCGGGAGGCCTCGCGGTACACCGACCCGGCGCACTCGGTGGAGGTGCTGACCGGCGGCGAGGCGATCGCGCAGCGCCTGGAGCACATCACCGAGACCAGCCAGTACCAGGTCCGCGGCTTCGACCGCCCGCCGTACATCCAGGACCCGGTGGCGCCGATCCCGCTGCAGCGCCGGCGGCTGCGCGAGGGCCTGCGACTGCGGACGATCTACGACCGGGACGCGGTGGCCTGGCCCGGGCGACTGGAGCGGAACATCCTGGCCGGGGTGGCGGACGGCGAGGAGGCGAGGGTCCGGCCGTCCCTGCCGATGAAGATGATCATGTCGGACGACCGGATGGCGATCATCCCGATCAGCGTGGGCGACAGCGTCCTCGACGCCGCGTACGTCATCCACCCCTCCGCGCTGCTCCAGGCGCTGGACACGCTGTTCGAAGCCGAGTGGGAGCGGGCCGTGCAGCTGCAGGCCGCGATCGGCACCGGCGACGCCGGGCTGGAGCCGGAGGCCGACCACCGCAAGCTGCTGGGCCTGCTGGCGGCCGGCCTCACCGACGAGTCGATCGCGCGGTCGCTCGGCTGGAGCGCCCGGACCACCCAGCGGCGGCTGCAGAGCCTGATGCGCTCGCTGGGCGCCACCACCCGCTTCCAGGCCGGGATGGCGGCCCGGGAGCGGGGCTGGCTCTGAGGGCGGGGCCGCTCCGGGTGCTGAGCCGGGTGCGGGTGCGGGTGCAGAGCCGGGGCCTGGTCCGGATGCGGGCCGGCGCCGGGTGCGGGGCCGGGTGTCAGCTCCAGGGGGTGAGGGTGGCCCAGCGGTGGTCCGGGCCGCGCTCGACCTTCAGCAGGCCCTGGACGGCCGAGCGGTTCAGCCGTCCGTAGATGTGCGGGAAGAGCACGTCGGGGGTGGCCCCGGGCGGCGGTGCGCCGTTCGGGGCCTCCCACTTGACCATCGGCTCCACCAGCGACTCCTCGATCAGCAGCACCATCAGCGGGTCGGGAGTGTCGGCGAAGAAGGCGTTGGCCACCGCGAGCGCCGTCTGCTCGTCCGCCGAGCAGTGGATGAACCCGTCGGTGAGCAGCGACGCGGTGGCGTACGGCCGACCGGGGTCGGCCAGCCAGTCGTCCAGGGGTGCGAGGTGGAGGATCATGTTCCTGTTGTACCCGGTTTGGTCCTGAGCGGTCGTCACGAGGGGCCCGGTGTCCGGTGGGGTCTCCGGGCCGGGCCGGCGCCCGGTGCGGCCCGGGCGCCGGCGTCCGGTGCGGTCAGAGCCCGGCGACCCTGCCGGCGGCGGAGACCTCGTACACCAGCGTGACCGTCCGGCGGGCGCCCGGCCCGAGCGGCACGTCCCAGCGGAGGATGCCCTCGGCGTCGAAGGAGTCCGGCGACGGGGAGCACTCCTCCTTGCGCAGCCGGACCTCGACCGCCGCCACCTCGGAGACCGGCACCCGCTCGCGGACCGTGACGACCTGCTCGTCCCGCTCCTCCGGGCCGGAGAACCGGGACAGGTGCAGCCGCACCGTCCGGGTGGTCGTCTGGCGGCCGGTGAGCCCGGCCGTGGCCTGGCGGCTCTCGCTCTCGCGGACCACCCGGTAGCCGTCCGAGCTGCCGAACGCCAGCTCGGCCCCGGCTCCGGCCGCGGTGAAGCGCAGTTCGCCCCGGCCGGTGAAGCCGCTGCCGCGCACCAGCTCCACGGGCCCGGCCAGCAACGGGTGCCCGGCCGCGTTGCGGAACCGGACGACCTGGGTGACCAGCGGGGACAGCTCCGGCGCGCAGGCGTACTCGCTGGTGGCCGGCACGGTGAACGAGCCCAGCGGCACCCGGTGCGCCCGGCCGTCGGAGGGCACGGTGGCCGCGGCGGGTGCGGGCAGCACCCGGACCTCCCCGCCGTCGTCCACGCCCGGCACCCCGGCGGCCGGACCGAGTTCGCTGATCGTCTCCTCGCGCAGTTCGACCTCGACCGTGCGGCGCTCCTCCGCGGTGCGCTCGCGCAGCACCAGGACGTCCTCGGCGACGGCCGGCGGGTCGGTGGCGAGGGCCGACCGGGCGGTGGAGAAGGTGAGCCGGACGCCCGTCCAGTCCTCGCCGGTGCGCTGCCAGACCACCGCCTCCGACTCCAGCCGCAGCTCCCCGCCGTCCAGGGCGGCCCGGTAGGAGGGGCGCCAGAGCGCGCACGGCACCAGGTGGGTGACGGTCAGCGCGCTCGGGCCGGGCTGCGCCGCCTCGACGGTGAGCTCCAGGTGGGCGACCAGCTCGGCCGGCTCCTCCTCGGCCCGGTCGAGGGCGGTCAGCGCCTGCGAGCGCTCCTCCTCCAGGCGGCGCAGCCGGGAGTGGGTGGCGCGCAGCTCCTCGCCGCGGCGCTCGCGCTCGGCGTCCACCCGGTCCAGCTCGCGGGCCCAGCGGGTGCGCTCGATCTCGCCGACCCCGGCGCCCTCGCCGACCTCGCGCAGCAGGTCGGCCGAGAGCTGGGCGAGCAGGGCCAGCCGGGCCTCCAGCCGGGTGCGGGTCTGCTCGGCGAGCCGGCTCTCGCCCTCCAGCTCGTGCAGCCGGTGGCGCAGCCGGGAGTCCTCCGGCCCCGGCGGCAGCGGGGCGCGCGGGGTCCAGGCCCGGACGATCCGGGCGTCCAGCACCCGGGTGCCGGGGGCGGCGCTCTCGGCGCGCAGGGTGCGGTCGACGGCGAGCGCGGTGAGCGGGCCGAGGCGCAGCCGCTGGATCCCGGCGGTCAGCTCGACGGTCGCCGTGCGCTCGACCTGGCCGCGGTCCTCCAGGCAGGTGACGGCGGTGACGGGGAGGGGGACGGTCGCTCCGGGCATCTTCAGTTCCTCCGGTTTCCGCCGACGATGGCCTTTCCGGCCGGGATCTTGATCTGGTAGCCGCCGTCCAGCTCGGCGCGGCCGCCGGGCGGCAGGTCGACCCGCCAGAGCCGGGTGCTGGGCGGGCACTCGGGTGTCGGGACGGCCGGGGCGTGCCAGTCGGCCCGCTCCTCGATCCGGACCTCGGCGTCGGAGGAGACCGGCACCCGTTCGCGGACCTCCACCGTGACGGGGCGGCCGAGCCGGTTCGCCAGCCGGACGTGCACCCGGTGGTCGAGCACGGTGCTGGTGTTCAGCATGCCCGCGGTGGACTCCTGCAGCTCGGTGCGGCGCGCCACCTCGATGCTCTCGGTGACGCCGACGCCGAGGCGCCGATCCCCGCCGGGGGCGAGGGTGGGCAGGGCCGCGGTGAGCAGGAACTCGTCGTCGAGGGTGACCTCGACCGGGCCGGCCAGCACGGCGCGGTCGGTCCGGTTGGCCAGCACCAGCGTGGCGTACACCTTCTCCTCGACCGCGGGGACGGTGACGTACTCGGGGCGGACGGACAGCGGGATCTCGTCGATCGTGACGGTGTGCCAGGTGCCGTCGGAGGGGATGTCGGCGGGGGCCGCGGCGTCGAAGCGGTGGTCGAAGGAGCCGGCCGACTCGCGGGGCGGGACGGCGTGGCGGGGGAGCGTCAGCTGGCGCACCCGGGCGGCGGCCGGGGAGGCGGCGGCCGGGCCCCCGTACCCGAACGGGTCCGTGCCGCCGGCCCCGTCCGCCCCGCCCGGTCGCCCGGCCCCGGGGCGCAGGGTGCCGCGCTGGGCGGCGGGCGCGTCGGGGCCGGCCAGGACGAGGGCGGGGTAATCGAGCAGGGCGGCGTCCGGGGCGAGTGCGGCGGGCGCGGCCTCCGGGGCCTCCAGGGCCTCGGCGAGGCCGCCGCCGCCCGACTTGCGGGCCCGACGGGCCTCGGGTCGCGCACCCGGGGGCGGTCCGCCCGGGGCCACCGGGGCGGGCGGCGGCGCGGACATCTGCGGCACCGGTGCGGCGACGGGCGCGGCGCCGTAACCGGCGAAGGCGGCCGGGGCGACCGGGGCGGTCGGCGGCGGGGGAGCCGGGAACGGCTCGTCGACGTCCAGGGTGCCGCCACGCGGGCTGCGGGCGGACAGGAAGTCGGCCTCCACCAGGTCGGCGGCGGCCGGGTGCGCTGCGGCCGGTCGGCGGCCGGACGGGCGGGGGCCCGGGCGGCCCGCCCCGCCGGCGCCGGACGGGCCCGCGGCGGGGCGCAGGCCGCCGTGGCGCGGGGACGGTCGGCCCTCGGCGGCCGCGTCGTAGCCGGTGAACAGGTCGGTCAGGCCGGCCGGGGGCTCGCGCCAGCCGGACGGCGGCGGCGCGGGCTGGCTGCGGCCGATCCGCAGCGAACCGAGCCGGGGCAGGTCGGTGCGGCGCTGGAGGTCGGCGGTGGAGAGCGCCAGCCGGACGCCGGTCCAGTCCTCGCCGGTCTGCTGGGCGACCGAGGCGCGCAGGACCAGCCGGCCGGTGTCCTCGCCCTGGCGGTAGGAGAGCCGGTAGGCGGGCACCCAGCGGGCGGCGGGGACGCCGTACTCCAGCTCGATCTCGAGCTCGAGCTGGGTGGGGGTGGTGCGGGGGCTGGTGCCAGGGATGGCGTCCGGGGAGATGGCGTCCGTGGTGTTGGCGTCCGTGGTGGTGGCGGAGGCTGCGGTGGTGAGGGTGAGCAGCGCGGTGACGGCGGTCCCGACCGGCCCGGCGGGGCCGGCGGTGGACGCGCGGTCCAGCCGGTCGGAGGCCAACCGGCGCTCGTGGTCGGCGAGTCCGATCTCCCGGGTGAGCTCCTCGGCGCGCTCGTGGAGCGTGGCCAGCCGCTCGTCGACGAAGTCGGCGAGCTCCAGCCAGGCCTCCGCGGGCGTCCGGCGCAGCGGCTCGTCCTCGCGGCGCTGCGGCGGCACCGCGCGCAGGGCGGTGGTCTCGTCGATCGCGGTCAGGACCAGCCGGTGGCGCTCGTTGAGCGCGCCCAGGCGTTCCAGGGCATCGTCCAACTCGCTTCGGAGCCGGGGGAGTTCGTCAGGCTCGTGGAACTCGGCTAGCCACTCCAGCCGGGCCTCGGTGACCGCCGCCCCGGCCGGGCCGCCGATCACCCGGGCGCGCAGCGAGCCGCCGTCCAGGGAGGGCGGGAGGCCGGTCAGCCGCAGTCGGCCGTCGGCCGGCACCGGGACGGTGGCCCGGCGGCGGCACACCGCGCCCTCGGCGTGGACCACGACCGAGTCCAGGACCGACGGATGGGCCGGTACCGCGGGCGGTTCCGGTTGCCCCGCCCCGCCGCTGTGCTGATCGTCCATGCGCAACCCCTTCGTTCGCGTGCCCCTGCGTGCGCTCGCGCGGGCCCCGTGGTCGGGCGCCCCGCGTGTGCGTGCCCTGCGTGCTGGCGTCCTGCGTCGTTCGTGTCCTGCGCTGCTCCTGTCCTTCGTCGTTCGGGCCTCGTGACTCGGGCCCGGTGTCCCGCGCTCGGTGCCTCGTGGCCCGGCCCCGTGGTGCGGGCGCGGCGCCCGTGCCGCCCCCGGCGGCCAGTCTGCCCCGCTGCGGGGCGGCCGTCGCCGGATTTCCCCGAGGCGGCGTGTGCGGCCGACGGCCGTCCGCACTCACTGGGACGGGGGCGCGGGGCGGACGGTTGCCCCTCCGGGGATCCGGCCGGGCCGCCGGGGCGGTCCCGCGGTGGCGGGGGGCGTCCGTCCGGGGGACGGGCGGTGGCGGCGGGCGTGGAGCGGATGCGAGAGGATGGCGGGACCCCGAGGGTTCGATGAGTCCGAGAGTTTCGAGAGTTCGAGAAGGAGCGCGACCCGCCATGCGCACTGCCGTCGTCGTCGGTACCGGACTGATCGGCACCTCCGCCGCACTCGCGCTGGCCGGTCGCGGGTTGACCGTCCACCTGGAGGACGCCGACCCCGACGCCGCCCGGACCGCCGCCTCGCTCGGCGCCGGCACCACCGAGTCGGCCGACGGCCCGGTCGACCTGGCGATCATCGCCGTCCCGCCCGCGCTGGTCGGCAAGGTGCTCGCCGACTGCCAGCGCCGCAACCTGGCCCGCTGGTACACCGACGTGGCCAGCGTGAAGGCCGGACCGCGCAGCGAGGTCGCCGCGCTCGGCTGCGACACCGTGCACTACATCGGCAGTCACCCGATGGCCGGCCGGGAACGCTCCGGCCCGCTGGCCGCCCGCGCCGACCTCTTCGAGGGCCGCCCGTGGGTGCTCACCCCGACCGCGGACACCGATACCGAGACGCTCAACGCCGCCCTGGAGCTGGTCGCCCTCTGCGGTGCGATGCCGATCGTGATGGACGCCGCGGCCCACGACCGGGCCGTCGCCCTGGTCTCGCACGCCCCGCAGCTGGTGTCCTCGCTGGTCGCCGCCCGCTTGGAGCACGCCGACGAGACCGCCATAAGGCTCTCCGGCCAGGGCGTCCGGGACGTCACCAGGATCGCCGCCTCCAACCCGGGCATGTGGGTCGACATCCTCTCCGCCAACGCGGGCGCCGTCGCCGACATCCTCGAGGAGGTCGCCGCCGACCTCGGTGACACCGTCACCGCGCTGCGCGCCCTGGAGGCCGCCGAGGAGGGCGAGCGCCGGGCGGGTGCGGCCGGGATCGAGGCGGTCATGCGGCGCGGGAACACCGGGCAGGCCCGCATCCCCGGCAAGCACGGCGCTCCGCCCACCCGGTACGAGACGGTGTCGGTGGTGCTCGGCGACCAGCCCGGCGAGCTGGGCCGGCTGTTCGGCGAGGTCGGCGCGGCCGGGGTCAACATCGAGGACGTCGTCATCGAGCACTCGACCGGCCAGCAGGTGGGTTTCGTCCAGCTGGCGGTGGCTCCGGCGGCGGTCAAGCCGCTCACGGCGGCCCTGCGGCAGAGCGGTTGGAGCGTCCGGGACTGACGGGACTGAGCCGGTGGTCGTGGGGGCGCCCGGCGGGGTCGGGGGTCGGCGGGGCGTCCGAGCGGCCGGTCGGTTGGCCGGCTGGTCGGTTGGCCGTCCGGGGGCGGATGCGTACGTGGAGGAGGCCGAGGAGCAGCCGCTGCTTCCGGCTCGGGGGGAGGACGGCATGAGGATCATCGACATCCCGCTCGGAGCGGATGAACGCCCGGGCGACGTAGGGGAGTTGGAAGCCGTCGGGAACGAGGGCTTCCTGGCGGCGGTGGTCGGCGGCGAGTTCACCGTCCACCACCGCAGCACCGCCTCGCTGCTCGCCCTGCCGGGGGAGCGCCGGGCGGCGGGCGCGGCCGGGAGCGGGGATACGGACACGGCAGGGAACGGGGACGGGGGCGAGGGTGAGGACGAGCCGACCTGGAGCCTGTTGCTGCGCGCCGTCCACCAGGCGTTCTGTGCGCACTTGCCGCTGAGCCTGTCACCGGACGTGCTCTGGTACGCGGTGGTGCACGAGGTGGCGGTGCACGTCCGGCTGAACGCCGAGGCGTACGCGGGGGTCTTCGGGGCCGCTCCGACGACCGCCGCGGACGCCGCGCCGGGGCCCGTCCCCGGTACCCGGCGGCCGATCGTGGTCCGCGACGACTCCCTGCTGGGGCCGGATCCCGACTGGTCCCGGTCGATCCGGCTGGTCCGGGAGCCGCTGGCCGAGGCGATCGGGGCCGAGCTGGTGGACCTGTTCCAGCCGAGCTTCTCGACGACCACGCCGGACGACGTCTCCTCGGCGCTGGTCGCGCTGATGGACGCGGTGAGCCCCTACTGCGATTTCCAGTGGCTCTCCCTGTGCGGCATCCCGCGGGTCCGGCTGGAGGGCACGGCGGCGGACTGGGCGCTGCTGGCGGAGCGGGCCGGCGGGCTGGCCCGGAGGTTCACGCTGCTGGACCCGTGGTTCGCCGAGCTGCTCCCGGTGCTCGACGAGATCGCCGCCACCGCGGCCGGCGGGCCCGTCGACGAGGACTTCTGGCGCTCGCTGTACAAGTGGGAGTCCGAGTCCGGCGGGCCGTACGTGTCCGGCTGGATCACCGCCTTCTTCGCGCACACCCGGCGGAGCACCGGCCCCCGGCCGCGGACGGACTTCCGCTGGTGGGGGCGTGAGCACGTGTTCACGGAGAACGCCTTCCCCTCGCACGTCTCGCAGGTGCGGTTCGAGTGGCGGCAGCCCGCCGGGGCACGCCGGATGGCCTTCGTCGCCGGGGTGCTCGGCGTCGAACGGGACGGCGACTACCTGCGGCCCCGGCTCGGGCACGCCGTGCTGGAGGCCCTCCGGGAGGGCGGGGACCCGGCCGCCGAGCAGGCCGCGCTGGCCGCCGCACAGCTGCCCGCCGGGTGGACGGTCGAGCGGGTGCGGCAGGTCAGCCGGGTGGACGAGGCCGCCCTGCTGGCCACGGAGGGGCTCGTCGTCGACGACCTCGGGGGCGATCCCGAGCAGGCCCGGCCGGTCGCCGTGATCCGCTTCACGTGGGCCTGCCTGTTCCGGGTCGCGGACGACGAGGACTGGTACGTCGGACTGCTCGACCCGCGTCGCGGCGTCCTCGGCAGGGAGAACTCGGTCGGGCCCGACCTGACGAGCGCCCTGGAGCGGATGCACGGGTACTGACCCGGGACGTGATCCGGGACGTGATCCGGGACGTGATCCGGGACGTGACCCGGGCCGTGACCCGGGCCGTGACCCGGGCCGTGAGCCGGGACGTGACCCGGCCCGGACCGGGGTCCGGCGCCGGTCCATTAACCTTGAGGAAGACAATCCCCTGCCGTCTGCCCGCCCAGGCTCCGGCTCCCATGCTCAGAGAGAGGTTCGGCCCCGTGGACACTGCCGACCGAGCGCACGCCCCGGTCGTCGTCGCCATCGACGGACCCTCCGGCTCCGGGAAGTCGACCGTCTCGCGGGCGGTCGCCGCCCGACTGGGCCTGAGCTTCCTGGACACCGGCGCCATGTACCGGGCGATGACCTGGTGGATGCTGGCCAACGACGTCGACGTGACCGACCCGGAGGCGGTGGCCGTCGCGTGCGGCAAGCCGGTCATCGTGTCGGGCACCGACGCCGACGGCCCCACCATCACGGTGGACGGCCAGGACGTCTCCGGACCGATCCGCGGCCCCGAGGTGACGGCGCAGGTCAGCGCCGTGTCCGCGGTGCCGGCGGTGCGGACCCGACTGGTGGAGCTGCAGCGCGGCTGCGCCGAGGTCGCCGAGCGCGGCATCGTCGCCGAGGGCCGGGACATGGGGACGGTGGTGTTCCCGAACGCCACCGTCAAGGTCTTCCTGACCGCCTCCGAGCAGGCCCGGGCCGAGCGCCGCGCGGCCGAGCTGCGCGCCAAGGGCGTCGACGAGGCGACCATCACCGCGATGGCCGCCGACCTGGCCCGCCGGGACGCCGCCGACTCCTCCCGGAAGACGGCGCCGCTGACCCAGGCCGCGGACGCGGTCCTGGTCGACACCAGCGACCTCACCCTGGAGCAGGTGATCGGCCGGATCGCCGCGCTGGTGGAGGAGCGGGCCGGACTGTCCTCGGTCTGACCGGGCCGGGACTTCCAACGCCCCGGGGGCGTGAACGCCCGGAACCCTCGACCGCACCGCGGTGCCGCCCCGGCGGCACGTAGGACGCGATCGCGCCGCCGAGGCGCGACGTGAGAAGTGATTCGCGCTGCCCCGACCGGGGCAGGTACGCACGGCACGCCCCTGGGAAGGGCCGGGCCGGGAAACGGAACAGACGAACATGACCGCAGAGCACTCCACCGCCGATCACGGCGGCCTGGACGCCGCCGACTACGCCGAGTTCATGGCCCTCGCCGCCGAGGAGGGCTACGACATCGACGGCGTGGACGGCTTCGACGGCGCCGAGCACGTCCCGCTGCCGGTGCTGGCCGTCGTCGGCCGCCCGAACGTCGGCAAGTCGACCCTGGTGAACCGCATCATCGGCCGCCGCGAGGCCGTCGTCGAGGACAAGCCGGGCGTCACCCGCGACCGGGTCACCTACGAGGCCAGCTGGAACGGCCGCCGCTTCAAGGTCGTCGACACCGGCGGCTGGGAGATCGACGTCCTCGGCATCGACGCGATGGTCGCCGCGCAGGCCGAGCTGGGCATCGAGCAGGCCGACGCGGTGCTGTTCGTGGTCGACGCCACCGTCGGCGCCACCGACACCGACGAGGCCCTGATCAAGCTCATCCGTCGCGCCGGCAAGCCGACGGTGCTGTGCGCCAACAAGGTCGACGGCCCGTCCACCGAGGCCGAGGCCGCCTACCTGTGGTCGCTCGGCCTGGGCGAGCCGTTCCCCGTGTCCGCGCTGCACGGCCGCGGCTCGGGCGACCTGCTCGACGCCGTCATGGACGCGCTGCCCGAGGCCCCGCCGCAGACCTTCGGCGACGCCGCCCCCGGCGGCCCGCGCCGCGTCGCGCTGATCGGCCGGCCCAACGTCGGCAAGTCCAGCCTGCTGAACAAGGTCGCCGGCGAGGAGCGGGTGGTCGTCAACGAGCTGGCCGGCACCACCCGCGACCCGGTCGACGAGATGATCGAACTCGGCGGCAAGACCTGGAAGTTCGTCGACACCGCCGGTATCCGCCGCCGGGTCCACCTGACGGCCGGCGCCGACTTCTACGCCTCGCTGCGCACCTCCTCCGCCCTGGAGAAGGCCGAGGTCGCGGTCGTCCTGATCGACGCCAGCGAGACCCTCGCCGAGCAGGACACCCGGATCATCTCGATGGCCGTCGAGGCCGGGCGCGCCGTCGTCATCGCCTACAACAAGTGGGACCAGCTCGACGAGGAGCGCCGCTACTACCTGGAGCGCGAGATCGAGCGCGACCTCGTCCAGGTGCAGTGGGCCCCCCGGGTCAACGTCTCGGCGAAGACCGGCCGCCACATGGAGAAGCTCGTCCCGGCGATCGAGACCGCGCTGGAGGGCTGGGAGACCCGCATCCCGACCGCGCGGCTGAACGCCTTCCTCGGCGAGCTCGTCGCCGCCCACCCGCACCCGATCCGCGGTGGCAAGCAGCCGCGCATCCTGTTCGGCACCCAGGCGGGCGTGCGCCCGCCGCGCTTCGTGCTGTTCGCCTCGGGCTTCCTCGAGGCGGGTTACCGCCGCTTCGTCGAGCGCCGGCTGCGCGAGGAGTTCGGCTTCGTCGGGACGCCGATCTCGATCTCGGTGCGCGTGCGGGAGAAGCGCAAGAAGAAGTAGAAGTAGGAGGAGGGGTGGCGGTGCCGGGTAGCTGATACCCGGTACCGGCACCGGTACCGCTTCGGTACGAGCGGTCGCCCTTGTCGGGGCGGCCGTGTGCGAGGGCCCTGTCACCTTGGTGGCGGGGCCCTCGCCGGTTGTTACGGGGTGGCCGGGGTGCTCGGCGCGGTGCGGGAGGGGCGGCGCGGGAGGGGAGGGAGGAGGGGGAGCGGCGGCGCGGCAGGGGAGGAATGGGAGGGGCGGAGGCGGGCCGGGGCCGCTCTCCGGTCAGTGGTGGTCGCCGTTGCGGCCCGGGGGGAGGGAGAGCATCTGGCGGTGCCGTCCGCCGGCCGGCGCCGGAGCGGTGGCCACGCCGGAGGCCGTCCCCATCATCGGGGCGGGCGCGGGGGGCGGTGCCGGCACCGTGTGCGGGATCGGGCCGAGGTAGCCCGCGGCCACCCAGCCCTGGCCGTTGGTGAACTGGGGGGCGGGGGACGGGGCCGGGGCGGGGTCCGTGGCGGTGGCGGTCTGACCGAAGCCGTCGCTGGTGGGGGCGGCGGGCCCGGGGTGGGCGGGGCTGTGGCCGGTGTGGTGCGACGGGTGGTGGCCGGTGTGTCCCGCGGTGTGGCCCGTGTGTCCGGCAGGGACGGCCGTGTGGCCCGCGGTGTGTCCCGCGTGCCCCGTGTGTCCGGCAGGGCCGGTGTGTCCTGCGTGCCCGGAGTGTCCGGTGTGGTGGGCGGTGCCGTGGGCGAGGTGGTGGTGGGTGCCGTGGCCGGCGCCGTGGCCCGTGCTGTGCCCGGTGCCGTGGCCCGCGCTGTGTGCGGTGGTGTGTGCGGCCTGCTGGTTCGGCATGAACTGCGGGAGGCCGGCCGACTGACCCCCGTAGGTGTGGAAGGACTGCTGCTGCGGGTACGCGCCGCCCAGCCCCGAGTAGGCGTCGCGGACCGCGAAGCCGGTGAACTTCAGGTCCTCCTCGCCGGAGCGGTCACCCGGCAGTGCGCGGAACAGCCGCCGGTACTCGGAGTACAGCTCGTCGTAGATCGGCGTCGTCGAGTGGGGGTGCTCCGCGTCGTACGACGGGCGCATGCCCGGGATGGAGCGGGGGGCGGTGGTGGTCAGGCCGGGGGACGAGGAGACGTCGTAGCTGTACACACAGGGGCCAACGAGTGAGGGGGCGGGGGGATGCGGGGTGCCGGGGCCCGGCCGGAAGGCGGGTCGGCCTCGGGGGGAGGCCGCCTTCCGGCCGGGTGGCCGGGCGTGGCGCGGAGCGGTGGCGGGGCGTGGGTGCGGAGCGGTGGCGGGCGGGAGCGTTGCTGCCGTGGGGCCCGGCCGGTGCGGGGGCTCGGCTCGTGCGCCCCGGCGCCGACCAGGTGCGCCGAGGGGCGGGGCTCAGGTGCCGGCGAGCGGGAGGGAGGCGGCGACCACCTGGCCGAGCGCCACCGCCCGCTCGAGGGCCTGGCGGAGCAGGTCCTCGCGGGGCTGGCGGCCGACCATCCCCGCCGGGACGGCGTACATCGTCACCTCGGAGAGCTGGCTCGCCGCCAGCCGCCAGGCGTCGGTGACCTGGAGCGGCTGGTGGGCCTGCCACCAGCCGGTGCTGCCGCCGGCCGCCGCGGGCTGCAGGATCGCGTGCAGCTTGCCCATCGCCACCAGGACCGACCAGCCGGAGAGCTGGTCCGGGGTCTCGTCGAGGTCCGTGATGCGCTGGAAGCCGGCGTCCTGGAGCAGGTCGAGGAACTCGTCCTCGCCGGAGGTGCTGCCCGGACGGCCGACCGGCCCCGTCGGCTCGACCACCAGTGAGGCGTGCCCGACCTTGCCGTGCAGGACCAGCCCGCAGGTGATGCCGAGGATGGCGGCCTGGCCCGGCGCGGTCTGCTGCGCGGCGGGGGCAGGAGCCTGGGCGAAGGCGGGATCCGCGGCCGGGGCGCCGGTCTGCGCCTGGTGGATGCTGCGGACGGCGCCGACCAGCTGCTCCTCGGCCACCGGCACCACCTGGGACGGGATGCAGCGGGCGTGGGCGAAGGCGAGGACGGCCGTCTCCTCGCCCACGAACAGCACGGTGCTGGTGGGCTCCACGTGGGTGTCGCCGGGAGTGCGGCAGGAGGTGCACTCGTAGCTGTCCGGTGCGCGGTCGCCGCCGAGGAGGCGGTCCGCCTCGTCGTCGCCGATCTCGGACCGGACCTCGTCGCTGACGTCGAGCATGCGCGGCACAGGGTCTCCTCGGGTGGGTGCGGTTGGGGTCGGGGGCGGGTGACGGGGAGGTCGCCATGACCAACGGGCCCTTGTGTCAGGCGTCACGGGTGGCCGTCGAGGCTGACGGGAATTGCCTCGGATCCGACCGCGAGGAGTGTTCTCGTGGTCGCAATGTGTCGATGTCGGTGGCAGGCCTGCCGGATTGAAACGGTGAGGTGGGTCACGCGGCCTCGATGTTTGATCTACGAATTGACGGCCAAAGCGGACAATTCGGGCATGATTGCTTGGTCATTACCGCCGGTAACCCTTCGCTGAGCTGGGCAGACCGGTGGAAGTTTGGTTTCCCCGTCGACCGGCTCGTAGCTTCATTGGCGGCGCAACGAGCGCCACCCGGGTTCACCCCCGACGCCCTGCCCCTCCCCGGCCCCGCCGGGCGCGGCAGGTGCCCGCCGACGCGATCGCTCGAACAGGTCGCCCGGCGAGCGGCTGGGTGGCCAGGGCGGCAGCGGCACGTCCGACACGTGCACGGCCGTCCGACGGACGCGGCAAGCGAACGCGGCCCTCTCCAGGGCCTGGTTCCGCATGCCCGCCCGGGGCTGTCGAGAGGAACCCCATGACCTTCCGTAACGAGACCGCCGCTGCCACCACCACCGCCGCCACCAAGCGCAACCGCGTTCGGATGGCCGTCGTGGCGGGCGCCGCTGTCGCGGCCCTGCCGGTGGCCGGCCTCGTCACGGCCACCTCGGCCTCCGCCGCCTCCGTCTCCACCTGGGACGCCGTCGCCCAGTGCGAGAGCGGCGGCAACTGGGCCATCAACACCGGCAACGGCTTCTACGGCGGGCTGCAGTTCACCTCCAGCACCTGGGCCGCCTTCGGTGGCACCGCCTACGCCTCCCAGGCCAACCTGGCCACCAAGGCGCAGCAGATCTCCGTCGCCGAGAAGGTCCTCGCCTCGCAGGGCCCGGGCGCCTGGCCCGTGTGCTCCGTCAAGGCCGGCCTGACCAAGGGCGGCGCCCCCGCCGCCGTCGACACCTCCGCCGGTGCGACCGCCGCCAAGCCGGCCGCCCCGGCCGCCAAGCCGGCGCAGACCCCCGCCCCGGCCGCCAAGGCCGAGGTCGCCCCGAAGGCCGCCGCCCCGAAGGCCGCCGCCCCGAAGGCCGCCGCCCCCAAGGCCGACGCCCCGAAGAGCGACGCCCCCAAGGCCGACGCCCCGAAGAGCGACGCCCCGAAGGCCGCGCCGAAGAACGACGCCGCCAAGGGCGCCTGGACCGGCTCGAACGACGCCAAGCCGGCCAAGGGCGACAGCTACACCGTCAAGTCCGGTGACACCCTGAGCTCCATCGCCGCGGCGAAGGGCCTGGACTGGCACGACCTGTACAAGAACAACGCCAAGGTCATCGGTGGCAACCCCGACCTGATCCTCCCGGGCCAGGCCCTGAGCATCTGAGTCCGGTCACCCGGTCTCGGCGGTTCGTCCGGTGATGCGTCCCGGTGATGCGTTCCGGTGATGCGTTCCGGCGGCTCGTTCCGGTGACCTGATGGATGGCGGGCGTCTGACGCTCGTTCAAGGGCCTCCGGCCCGGCCACGCGCCGACACCACGGCCGCTCCTCCGCTGCGCGGGGGAGCGGCCGTCGGCGTTCCCGGCGTGTCGGGGAGGGGCGGGCGGCGGCGGGCCTATCGTCGGGCGCTATGCGGCATTCGCGTGACGGGGGTGGGGGCGGGGTGCCGGTCGTGCCGGCTGAGCCGGCCGCGCTTTCGGGCGGCGGTCCGGTGGTCGGTCCGGTGTTGGGTCGGTTCGTCGGTCGGCGTGTTGGTCCATTCGTCGTTCCGTTCGTCGTTCCGTTCGTGGTGCCGGCGCTGGTCCTGGCGCTGCTGACGGTTCCCGGCGGCTCGGCCGGTGCGGCGAACCGGGTCGCGGACCTGATCTGGGACGGGCTCGCCGACTGCGAGAGCGGCGGTGACTGGCAGGCGGACACCGGCAACGGCTACTACGGCGGCCTCCAGATCTGGCTGCCCACCTGGGTGGACGCCGACGGCCTGCGGTTCGCCGACCGGCCGGACCACGCGACGCGGCGCCAGCAGACGAGCGTCGCCGAGGAGATCCTCCGGCGGCAGGGCTGGGAGGCCTGGCCGAGCTGTGCGCGGGACCTCGGACTGATCGTCGACGCGACCGGGGGCGACTGACCGCCCTGGCGGGGCGGTTTCCCGGCCGTCGGGGGCTGTGCTCTCTTGCCGTCGGCCGGTCTCCGCCGACCGCTACCGGCTTCCGCCGACCGTGACTGATGCCGTGACCGTGACCGTGACCGTGGTCGGCGCGTGCGGGAGGATGGTGGGGTGATCCAGGGTGAGCTGTTCGGTGACCCTTCGGCGACCTCCGCCGCGCGCGGGCGCTCCGAGCCCGCCCCCGGCGCCGTCCTCCTCCCCGGCTGGCTCGACGCCGCGGCGAGGCTGCGCCTGGTCGCCGCCTGCCGGGAGTGGGCCCGCCCGCCGGCCGGCCTGCACACGGTCCGCATGCCGACCGGCGGGACGATGTCCGTACGGATGGTGAGCCTGGGCTGGCACTGGTACCCGTACGGCTACCGCGACGTCGCCGAGGACGGCGCGCCCGTCAAGCCCTTCCCGCCCGAGCTCGGCCGCCTCGCCCGTCAGGCCGTCGCCGACGCCTACGGCCCGGACCCCGCGGGCATCCCGGGCGCAGCCGGGTACGAGCCCGACACCGCGATCGTCAACCACTACCCGCACGGCGCGAAGATGGGCCTCCACCAGGACCGCGACGAGCGGGCCGACGCCCCCGTGGTCTCCCTCTCGCTCGGTGACACCTGCGTCTTCCGGCTCGGCAACACCGAGACCCGGACCCGCCCGTGGACGGACCTGGAGCTGCGCAGCGGGGACCTGCTGGTGTTCGGGGGTCCGGCCAGGTTCGCGTACCACGGCGTGGTGCGCACGCTGCCCGGGACGGCGGATCCGGAGCTGGGCCTGGTCGGGCGGCTCAACATCACGGTGCGGCAGTCGGGGCTGGCGCCGCGCACCCCCGGGGCCCCGTCCGGTTCCGGTTCAGGTACGGGTGCCGGTGCGGGTTCGCGCTCCGGTGCGGGTTCGCGCTCCGGCTCGGGGACGGGCTCCGGTTCGGGCGCGGGCTCCGGTTCGTCGTTCGAGGCCTCGTTCGAGTGAACCGGCCCCTCGGGCCCGCCGGGCGGGAATGACCCCGGTCGCCGGAGAATTCGAGTGGGTTGGAGAATTCGATCAGGACGGGCACCGGCAACCGGACGGAAGACCTCCGCCCCGGCCGAGGGCCCGGAGAGGAAACGCACCCATGGGTACCCCCGTTGACGACCTGGTCGACCTGCTCGACCTGGAGCAGATCGAACTGAACATCTTCCGCGGGCGCAGCCCCGAGGAGGCGCTGCAACGGACGTTCGGCGGCCAGGTCGCCGGACAGGCCCTGGTCGCGGCGGGGCGCACCGTGGACGGCGACCGCCCGGTCCACTCGCTGCACGCCTACTTCCTGCGCCCCGGCGTGCCCGGGGTCCCGATCGTCTACCAGGTCGACCGGATCCGCGACGGCCGCTCCTTCACCACCCGCCGGGTGCTCGCGATCCAGGGCGGCCGGTCGATCTTCGCCCTCACCGCCGACTTCCACCTCCCCGAGGCGGGCGGGATCGAGCACCAGCACCCGATACCGGACGTCCCCGCCCCCGAGGACCTGCCCAGCGCACTCGAGGAGGTCGGATCCAGGCTCGGTGAACTCCCCCCGTTCATCAGCCGCCGCCAGCCCTTCGACATCCGCTACGTCGACCGGCTGCGCTGGACCAAGGAGGAGCTGGCCGGCGTCGAGGCGCGCAGCGGCGTCTGGCTGCGCACCAACGGGCAGCTGCCCGACGACCCGCTGATCCACGTCTGCGCCCTCACCTACGCCAGCGACATGACCCTGCTGGACGCCGTTCGCGCCCCCGTCGAGCCGCTCTGGGGCACCCGGCACTTCGACATGGCCTCGCTCGACCACGCCATGTGGTTCCACCGCCCCTTCCGGACGGACGACTGGCTGCTCTACCAGCAGGAGTCCCCGATCGCGCACGGTGCGCGCGGGCTCGCTCGCGGGCAGATCTACGACCGGAGCGGGCAGCTCGTGGTGTCCGTGGTCCAGGAGGGGCTGTTCCGGCCGCTGAACGGCTGATCCGGCCCCTGTCCGGGTTCGGGGGCCTCCGGGGAGCGGGCGGCCTGCGGCGCCGGGGGCCCGGCCCGGTGTTGCCGCCGTGTTGCGGTTGTGGCGGGCCGGGATGAACCGTCCCGACGCGCGGCGTTGTGCTGGTTGACCGAGCTGGGCGGCCCGAACCGCGGGCCGTCCGAGGACCGAAGTGGGAGGGTTCACCGATGACGGCGACGGCCGCGGAGGACTGGAAGCACTGGAGCGACAACCGGGCTGCGGCCGTGAGCGCGCCGCACGGCCAGCTGGCGCTCACCGGCACGCACTGGCTGGAGCCCGAGCCCGCCCGGATCCCCGGTCTGCCCGGGCAGTGGTGGACCGACGCCGAGGGCGTCCGGCTCCGGGCGGAGGCGGCCGAGGGCATCACCGTCCACGGCGTCGACGGGCCGGTGGACGGCGAGGTACTGCTCCGCCCCGACACCGACCCGGCCGCCGACCGCGCCACCCTCGGTGACCTGCTGCTCGTCCCGATCGAGCGGGAGGGCGAGCTCGCCCTGCGGGTCTTCGACCCCGCCGCGCCGACCCGGACCGCCTTCGCGGGGATCTCCGCGTACCCTTACTCGCCCGAGTGGGCCGTCCCCGCAGTCTTCACCCCGTTCGAGGACACCGGCGACCAGTCCGTCCTCGTCCCCAACGCGGACGGGAAGGAACGGCCGCTCGCCGTCGCCGGGCAGATCGCCTTCACCGTGGCCGGCGAGCACCGCACGCTGACCGTCAGCGGCTCCGGCGACCGTCTCAGCGGCGTCATCGCCGACGCCACCAGCGGCATCGACACCTACCGGTTCCGCTTCATCACCCTGCCCGCCCCGGACGCGGACGGGCACACCGTCCTCGACCTCAACCGGGCCTACCTGCCGCCCTGCGCGTTCGCGGACCACTTCATCTGCCCCTTCCCGCCGCCGGGCAACCGGCTCGACTTCGCGGTCGAGGCCGGTGAGAAGCAGGTCCTGACCAGGTAGGACGGCCCGGAGCCGGGCCCCGGTGCGGGGCGCGCGGCGGGCGGGGCGCACGATGGGGGGTTGTGTCAACCAATCATCCTGCCAATTCAGCCCCGCCGTCCGACCCCGCCCCGGAACCGGGCGCCGCGCCGGTATCGGGCGCCGCCCCGGCGCCCGGGTCCTCCGCAGTGCCCACCGACGCACCGGTCCCCGATGCCGCCCTGCCGGCCGACCCCGCGCCCGGCCCCGAGTCCCGCCCCTGGTACCGGCGCGCCCTCGCCGACGTCAGCCCGCTGCGCGACCACGCCGACTACCGCCGGGTCTGGCTCGGCCAGGCCGTCTCCTCCATCGGCCAGCAGATGACGGCCGTCGCCGTCTCCGTCCAGGTCTACGACCAGACCGGTTCCGCCTTCGCCACCGGCCTGGTCGGCCTCTTCTCGCTCGTCCCGCTCGTCGCCTTCGGCCTCTACGGCGGCGCGATCGCCGACAGCGTCGACCGGCGCAGGCTCGGCCTGATCGGCTCGGCCGGGCTCGCCGCCGTCTCCGCCGTCCTCGCCGTCCAGGCCCTCGCCGGCCTCGGCCAGGTCGCCGTCCTCTACGCCGCGGTCGCCGCCCAGGCCGGCTTCTTCGCGCTCAGCTCGCCCGCCAGGTCCGCCATGATCCCCCGGCTGGTCCCCGCCCACCAGCTCCCCGCGGCCAACGCGCTGAACACCGTCAGCATGAACCTCGGCCTCACCGTCGGCCCCATGCTCGGCGGCGTCCTCATCGGCACCTACGGCGCCCAGGCCGCCTACCTCGTCGACACCGTCGCCTTCGCCGGCACCCTCTACGCGATGTGGCGCCTGCCCGCCATGCGCCCCCTCGGCGACCGCAAGGGCCGCGCCTCCGTCCTCGACGGCCTCCGCTTCCTGCGCGAGCAGCCCAACCTGCGCACCAGCTTCCTCGCCGACCTCGCCGCGATGATCTTCGGCATGCCACGCGCCCTCTTCCCCGCCATCGCGGTCACCTTCTACGGCGGCGACGCCCGCACCGTCGGGCTCCTGGTCTCCGCCCCCGCCGTCGGCGCCCTGGCCGGCGCCCTCTTCTCCGGCTGGGTCGGCCGCATCAACCGCCAGGGCGCCGCCGTCCTCGCCTCCGTCGCCGCCTGGGGCCTCGCCATCGCCGCCTTCGGCGCGCTCCACAACCTCTGGCTCGGCCTCCTCCTGCTCGCCGTCGCCGGCTGCGCCGACACCGTCAGCATGATCTTCCGCAACACGATGATGCAGGTCGCCGCCCCCGACGAGATGCGCGGCCGCCTCCAGGGCATCTTCATCGTCGTCGTCGCCGGCGGCCCCCGCCTCGGCGACTTCGAGTCCGGCGCCGTCGCCTCCCTCACCAACCCGGCCACCTCCGTCATCACCGGCGGCCTCGCCTGCGTCGCCGCCGTCCTCCTCCTCGCCGCCCGCCGCCCCGCCTTCCTCAAGTACGACGCCCGCCACCCCACCCCCTGACCCACCCACCCCGACCCGGCAGCGAGCACCCCTCCACGTGCTGTATTGTTTTCCACGTCGCCGGGACAACCGGGGACAAGGTCGAGAAGCCCACGGAAGAGCCCCCCAGGCTCCACCAACGGCAGCGAGACCACGGGACGTGGCGCAGCTTGGTAGCGCACTTGACTGGGGGTCAAGGGGTCGCAGGTTCAAATCCTGTCGTCCCGACTGGAGTTCGCTCCATTGTCGCAGGTCAGGGCCTTGTTTCACGAGAGTGAAGCGGGGCCCTTGATCGTTTTGAGGGCCTGCCTCTCACAACTTCTCACATCGGTGATGATCATGGTCAGCCGAGCAGCTCGCCGAGCTTCTCCGAGCCCGCCTTGAGGCTCTGCGGGTCGGGGTGCACGTAGACCCGCTTCGTGAAGCTGAGGTCTGAGTGACCGGCCCAGGCGGAGACCACGGTGTCCGGGACGCCATTGTTGGCCATCCAGGAGAGCGTGGCGTGGCGGGCGTCGTAGAGACGAACCTTTCGAACGCCGGCGGTCTCCATGAGCTTGTACGCCTCGCGCCGGAGCTTGTCCGTCTTGAGCGGGTTTCCCAGCTCGTCCACGAGAACATATCCGGTGTCGTTGTAGGCGGTTCCGGCCGGTCTTCTCCGACTGGCGGCAGGAGCCCACCACCAGCGACGCGCTGCAGATGGCCGGGTGGACGTGGCAGGGCACCATCCCGTGGATCAAGCCCGCCAGCCGTCCGCGCAAGGGCGGCTTCAAGCAGTCCGCGGAGTTCATCATCTGGGGCGTCAAGGGCACCCTCGACAACAGCCGGGACCTCTACCTGCCCGGCCACTTCATCGCCAGCCAGCCCCGCAAGGACCGGGTCCACATCACCCAGAAGCCGCTGGAGATCATGCAGCAGCTCGTTCAGATCTGCCCCGAGAACGGCACCGTCCTCGACCCGTTCACCGGCAGCGGCTCGACCGGCGTCGCCGCCCTACGCGAAGGCCGGCGATTCGTCGGAGCCGAACTCTCGCCGCACTACGCCGACGTCGCCGAGCAGCGCCTGCGCGCCGAGCTGACCAAGGACGACTTCGTCCTCGCCGGACCGGAGGCGTGACGGTGAGAACCTCGGACAGCCGGCACCGACCGGCCCGCAGACGCACAAGGGCGGCTGGAGCATGAAGCTCCAGCCGCCCTTTCCGTTTCGTCAGGCCGCCTGAATCGCCCGCTCGATCAGCGGTCCCGCCTTCTTGAGGTCGGCCGCGGAGGCGATCCGCACCTCCAGGTCCCCGGTGCCCAGGTGCCCGATCCCGCGCATGTCGCGCGTGAAGCCCTCCTCTAGCTCGACCGTGTCCGGGTCCAGGCGCAGGTACACCAGGATCACCCGGTGCGAAACCGAAGGCCGGAAGATCACGCTCGCCACGTTCTGCAGCCGCCGGTAGGCGATGTAGTGCTTGAGGACGACGGTCTCCACCTCGCCCGACGCGGTGAACACCTCGTCCAGCTCGCCGTACAGATCCTGGAGACACTCCGGTACATCGGCAAGGACCGGCAGCTCGGCCGCCTCGACGGCAACCGCCGGCACCGAAGGCGTGGTCGATCTGCGCACGGCTGCCTGGCTGACGGCAGCGGAGACCGGCTCGACCCGCTGCAGGCTCAGCAGCCCGCCGTCGAAGATCCGGTAGCGGACCAGCTCGATCGGCCACTGCCGACCCAGGTCACCAACGGCAACCCGGTCGTGGTGCGAGAACCCGGCCGCGATGCACAGCGCTCGAGGCGAACGCCAGTCGACGGACTCGGCCGCCTCCGGGCCCAGCTTCTCCCTGACGAGCGCCTCGAACTCGTGGCGGCTGCTCTTCACCCAGGTGAGATACGAGACCGCCTGTGAGACGACCCCGCTGTCGGTGCCCTTCTTGAACTCGATCACGACCGGCACGCCGTTCTCGTCCAGACCCAGCGAGTCCACCCGGCCCCGGTGCCACGGACCGGTCGGGTACTCAGACGCCAGGAACCGGATGCCGAGCATCGCCTCCATGCTCGCCTCCACCCGGCGCTGCAACTGCACCTCCAGCGCCACCGTCGAGCTGCGCAGCTCCACGTCCTGGCCGTCCGCCCCGAGCCGGAACACCTTGAGATCGCTCACCCAGCCCCCTTCGCACGATCGTACGAAGAGACCAATTGCAGGTCAGGCTGCGCTATTCCCTCGGCTGTCCAGGTGGAAGAGGTAGGTGCACGGCGCGATGTGCTGTCACGGCGCGGTCGGCTGCCCCAGGGAGTGTTGGTGCCCCGACCGCTGGCTGCTCATACCGGGAACGACTGACAGCGACGCCTCATCTGCGAGCAATTCGCGCCACTCTCTGCACCCCGCCTGCATGACCACATGACTGTCGCGCACGTCTCAGGTCCCGGTCACCGCCACGCCGGACTGGCCCAGGTTGGCCGAAATTCACCAGCTCCGTCAGTGAAAGCCAGCGCAGAGGGTCAATCTGATCAGCCATGGCGCGTGATACACAGGACAACGCCGGGCTGCGCCAAGCAGCCAGTACACGGACGACGAAGCTCGTTGGTGACCTCACAACGACGGGGCTGCGGGCTGCGCGGGCGTGGTCCGTTCGACGAGAGCAGCCCGGGGCGTGGCGAGAGGTGTCCCGGATGCACGGGGCGTTCCTCAGCCTGCTGCCACCTGGGGCCGGTCCCGCGACACCGGGTGACCTGATCAAGGCTTTGCACCGCCCTATGCGGCAGTGGGTACCTCTTGCCTGGGACGACCTGCCAGGCGAGCTCGGGTCCTTCACGATTCTCGACGAGCATGGTCTGCTGACCGGCGACGCCATCGAGTACGGGTCCGACTACAGCGAGGCCCTCTTCGAGAACCATGGGGCCGTCATCGACTGGGTACCCCGCTGGGCGCAGCAGACCCTCGAGAAGGTGGAGCGCTCCATCTACACGGTGCTCTCGTCGGCCGGCCAGGAGGAGTATGTCGCCACGCGGCAGATGCTGATCGAAGTACCCGCAGGCACGGCGGAGTTCGTCAGCGACGAACTGCACGACCGCGGCGCGCTGCACACCGAGGCGTACGATCCGCTGTCACCGGACCGACGATTCGTTGTTGGCCGCGACTCATGGTACGTGCCGTGTCCCGTGTGCAACTGGCCCATGCACGTCCAGGGCGCGGAGCTGGCATGCCGCTATCCTCAGCACTCCGGCCTGTTCAATGTGACGGACGAAGTCGACGACACCGGGGCGCCGCGAGTCCGTGGCCCAAGCCGGTGCGCGCTCTCAGCGCGGCAGAGGTGGTATGCGTTCACGAGGCGGTCTGGCGCTACATCACGATCCCCGGGGTCACTGAGGTCGAGCTGATGACATGGCTGGCGGAGCAGCCCGGAATCGGTACCGACGCGGTGACGAAGTGGCCGCACAAGGACCGATGGGATATCACTGTCCGAGCCGGCGCTGACATCTTCGAGATCGACCTGAAGGACACAAAGTCCCCGTCGCAGGTCGCCACGAGGCCGCCCAGGGCCCGACACGTCGTCGTACCGGACTACCGGGCCTGGCAGGTTGCCCAGCTGAGGCGGTCATTGCCGCCGCGCCGGTACGAGGTGCGTACGGTGCGCGCGTTCAAGACCGCGATCCGAAACGCGCTGAAGGAGGGGCGATGACCATCCGCCCCCTGACCGCGGCGAGAGTCCAGCGTCTGAGCACGGTGGCCGCGCTGGCTCTGGCGGCGCGCCTGTTTCCGAACCGTGCGGAGGAGCCCTTCCGTCACGCTTCGGCGATCCGTGACGCGCATTTCCTCGTCTCCGGACACACCCACCTGTGGGGTCGCTACCCGGATCTGTCCCCCGAGGACACCCGGAGGGTCACCAGGCTCCTGCTGCACCGGCCAGGGCGCCTGGCCATCTACGCGGCGTTCTGCCGCGCCGTGAAAGAGCTGTTCGACTCACCCGAGCTGTCCGAGGGGTTCGCGCCCCTCGACGACGAGCTCTACCTTGTGACCGGCCCTCTCCAGCAGCGCCTGGCATCGCTGGTGGACGAGGTATTGGAGACCCTCGACGACCGCAGGGCAGCGGCTGATGAAGGACGCAGCCGTGACCTTGCCCTGCAAGGCCACTTCCGGATGGGCACCCAGATCCCGGACTCGAGCCGCCCCGGCAACGGCGTGATTCAGGCCCACTATGTCCTCGACCTGCCTGAGACCCAGGCACCGCTGCCGGACTTCGGCAAGCCCAGGGAGTGCCTCACGCTCCGCGTGCCGATTGACGAGTTGCGCGCAATCGCCGACGCCGTGGACGGGAAGTTCGGGCAGAGCCACCGTCGCAAGAGCCTGGACCGGCTCTTCACACACATCCGCCGGGCCGACGGCTCCTTGCTCACGGACGGCTTCCTGACTCTCGACGCCGGCCTGATCGGCGTGCTGAGCGCGTGCACCGGTTCGGGCAAGAGCGTCCTGGCCAAACTGCTCGCTGAATGGGGCGTCAAGAACGACTTGGTGACGGGGATCGTCGTTCCACGCAACGACGGAGTGTTCTCCTTCACCCGCGCGCTCAGTGAGGAGTTGGCTGTTCTCGGTCTTCCGAACGCGGTCGTACCGCTGATCTCGCCGAACAGCATGCAGGACGAAGCCGAGAAGACCGCCCTCAGCCTCACCGAGGAAGGGCGAACCGAAGAAGCAGACGAGGCGTACTTCGAATTCGCTTACGGATGCGCGATGCAGGCGAAGTCCACCAACACCCAGGACGTCGACCTCTGGCAGCCCGGCCAAGAGCGGTGCGCGGATTTCGAGGGTACCGACCCCGAGACCGGCGAGATGCGGCGCTACCGCTGCGCGTGGTTCGCCCACTGCGGCAAGCACCGGCACCAGACGGCGCTCGCCACCGCCAACGTCATCGTCACCAGCCACATCAACCTGATGTCCGGCCGCCTGCACGTTCCCGTTCTGGCCGGCGGCCAGGTACGCAACCACATGACAGTCGAGGAAGCCCTCCTCCGGCTCTCCCACATCCTGCTCATCGACGAGGCGGACGCGTTCCAAGCCACCGGGTTCGCCAAGAGCGCCCACCACGTCACGCTCGCCCGGTACGGAAGCCGGCAGCCCAGCGCCCTGCAAGAGCTCCACGACCAGTTCAGCGTCCGGGCCGGGGCACTGATGTACGAACTCGAGCGCTACATCCACCCCAAGATCACCCAGGCGCGATTCCTCTCCGAGAGCTACGTCAGCAACGCCGCTCACGGCCGGATCGCCCAGCGGGGACCGAACGAGCGCAACCGCCAACAGCTGGCCCGCCGCCGCCTGATCATCCCGCGCCGCTGGGACGCCTGGTGCACCGCCCGCCTGTGGCGAACAGCTGACGGCACCTCGCCCACCCGCGAGCAGATCGACACCTTCCGCAAGCTCTTCAACCCGAAGGAGGAAGCACAGCTCGAAGACGCGACCGTCCCGGCCATTCCCGGCATCGGCGACAGCAGTAGCAAGCACCTGGCCCTGCTGCGCGCCGAGCTGCTCGACGCCACCGCTCTGCGCGAAGGCACCGACCCGGTCTTCAACAACGTGCACGGGCGTATCGCCGCCGTTGTGCAGCCCCTCCTGGACCCAGCCCTCTCCGACGACGACCGCGAACTCCTTGTCGACCTTCTGGTGCGGAGGGCGTACCTCGAACAGATCCGCGCGCAGATCGAGTACGTGACCAGGTTCGGCACTTCGCTGAAAGCCTCCGGTATCAACGCGGCCAACGAGCTGACCGAGATGCTGGAGGACAACAAGCAATGGCACGCCGCTCCCTATGGCCCGCTGGGAGCACCTGTCTTCGGCTTCACGGCCATCCACGACGTCGAGGATAAGCACCGCACTGAGTTGGCCCTGACCTCCTTCACCGGAGACCCGCACGCCTACACCGCGCAACTCGGCGACACCACCGCGCTGGCATTGTGCGGCCAGCGCCGCATCGTGATCGGGCTGTCCGCCACCGCCCACATGCCCGGCGGTACCATGCACCACCTCATCACGCCCCCGACCTGGTACGTCCCCGATGACATCACCGGATCGCTCGTCCTACGGCCGCTCCGCTTGCTGGACGATCGGAACAATCCCATCCGAATCTCCGGTACCTCGGACATCCATCGGGACCAGGCCCACCAGCAGATGGGGCGTGCGCTGTGGTCCCAGATCGTCCAACGCCTGAAGAAGCTGGCCAGCCGTCCAGCTACCGCACACCGTGCCCGCATCCTCGTCGCCTGCACCTCGTACCTCGGCGCCGCTCAACTCGCTGAAGGAATGATCTCCGCTGGCGCGGATCCCGAGAGCATCGCGGTTGCCACCCGTGCGAGCGACGAAAGCACGGTGCCGGCCCACTATCGTCGCCGCCCGGCCTGGTACGCGATCCCGTCGGACGCCCTGGAACGCTTTCCCCACCATCAGACCGCCAAGGTCCTCATCGCACCGCTCGCCATCGCCGAGCGCGGCCTGAACATGGTCGACCACAGCGGACGTTCCCTCGTGGGAGAGGTCATCCTCGCGGTCCGCCCGATCCCCCTAATGGACGAACCCGCCCAGCTCCTCGCGCTCATCTCCAGCCGCGCCTACAGCAGCGTCAACCATTCGGATGACCCCGCTGAGATGCTCCGCGAGCTCTCCAGCACGTCCAGCGCCGTCCACGAAGAGCTGTTCCGCAGCCACCACTTCTTCCAGTCCCTGCCGAGCAAGGTACGGCTGTCGATCGTCGCCGAGATGCTCATCGGCATCATCCAGCTCGGCGGCCGAGTACGACGCGGTGGGGACCAAGGTGTCCTCTACCTCGCCGACCACGCCTTCCACAACACCGCCAGCGGCAGCGATCTGCCCCGTCTGATCCGCGAACTGCGTGACGGCTGGGCACGGGCCGGGCAGCTCGAACTCCTCCAGAACATCTACGGCAGCACCCTCCGGGCGATCTTCGACTTCGCCGACGAAAGGACCAGCAACTGATGGCCGCCGGCCCCACACGCCTCTACACCGTCGACTTCCCCCTCAGCCCCGAACTGATGGGACAGGTCTGGTTCTACCCGCTCGCCCCGGAGTTCGAGGATCTCTGGGAGATCTGCGAACGGCAGTGGGATCCCGAAGAAGGCTTCCGCACCCCCCACGGAGCGCTTCGCGTCGCCCTGGGCACGGTCACCGGCCGCATGATCGTCTTCACCGTCGCCCGGCGCCGCGACGTCCGGTCCGGCCAGAAACGGAGCATGATCGTCGCCGACGGCCCCCTCGATCCGAAGCTCACCACCCGGTGCTTCGACACCTGGCAAAAGCTGCACTTCCGCACCCAGGCCAAGGGCCAGCTCCTCAGCCAGTTCATCGACTTCGACGGCGCGGAATGCCTCCACCTCGCGGACGTCCTCGAGCGGGACGACGCCGGATACGTCACCGGACCATGGTGGTGGAAGGACGCCGCTGGCTGGTCGGTTATCCAACGCCTCGCGTCCCAACCCATGATCGACAAAGCGCACCCCACCCAGCGCGCCACGAACTTCCGGGTAGGGCTCGCCCACGACGCCAAAAAGCTCTTGGCTTGGGACTATCCCTACTACCGCACCCTCTACGAGGGAAGGCCGAACGAACGGACCGGTTGGGCGATGGCCTACGTCTCCGTCGCCGGAGAGACCCAGCGCGGCCTTCCAGACCCGGTTCTCCGCTTCGACTGCCACGTCACCCGGGTCGCCGAGCACTGGCGCAACGTCAAGACCGTCCACATCAACCACCCGCAGTTCGACACCCTGCTGCGCGTGCCAGTCCGCCACGTACCCGAAGTCGGCCCCGACGGCAAGAAGCTCCAGGACAAGAACGGCTACCCCGTCTGGAAGACGAAGTTCCGCGGCCACACCGCCGCCATCGTCCAGGCATGCGGCCTCAACCCCGTCACACTGCCCGACAATGCGGACGGAGACCTCGACCATGTCCGCGCCGTCTTCCGCAACAAGGGCAAGCACCCCGTCGGCAAAGGCGTAGGCGCGTACTTCACCCTGCGCATGGCCGCCCACATCGCCGGAGTCCTCGGCGTCCAACCGATCATCTACGACAAATCCCGCTACAGCATCCCGCAGAAGAGCCTCACCAGCGGCCCCATCCCCGCCAAGAAACTGCCCCAGGCGCTGGAAGCAGCCGACTGGAAGTCCATGCGCCTGGTGGTGGTCTACGCCGCGGCCACTACGCCCCGCCGCATCCTGCGGCAGCTGCGCGCCGATTACGGAGTCCCGATCCCCTCCGCACTCACGGCACCGGACGCAGCGTTCGACGGAGCGTTCGTGGAGATCGCACCGACGATTACCCTCGAGTTTCGGAAGATCCCCGAACTCGTCATGCACGGCAGCCACGACCGTGCCGAGGTCGTCCGACTGTGCGGCCCCCTTCACACTGAAGACCCCGACCAACTCATCGCCGTCATCTGCGAGACTACCTGGGACGGCAAGCCCGTCCCTAACGACGGCAAGCCCCTCACCCGGAAGGCGCTCGGCGCGGCCAGGATCGTCAGCCAGTTCCTCGTCGAGGCCGCTGTCCCGGAGAAGGACGAGGAGACCGACTTCCGCGCCAGCGCAGCCCTTCGCCACATCTTCCAGGACGCCGGCGTCATCGACGACCGCCTCGCGCGGGCAACGTGCGCCTCACCCGACGTTCGCATCGAAGCGCCCATCACGGAACCGGTCACTGTCGTCGGCATCCACCTGCGCCGCCACAACTACCAGCGCGTACGAGGCCAGTCTCCCCGCAGGCCCAAACTCGTCGCCTGCCTAGTCGCGATGCACTTCACACCCGACGCCGAGACACCGCCCTACACCGAGATGTACCAGAACGGCCAGTGGCTACGCCTCGCAGAGGGACGTGCCGCCTACCACGGTGCGGACATCGGAAACGAGAACTGGGGCCGGGACGGCGACGGAGCCCAGGCGGTTCGCGACCACATCGAGACCGCTCTTGACGGCCTGATCATCCCCAATGGCGGCAACAGAGTCGTAGTCGTCCTGGACAAGGAAGGTAGCCGCAGCATCTACTCCGGCGTCGGTGACAACCCGTTCTCGGGAGGCCAGCTGCCAGGCCGCGGCCTCGCCCATGACGGCGTCGACGTAGCCGTCGTACGGCTCGCCTTCGGCCAGCACGCCGCGCGGCCGGCGACCGTCTATCGGGACGGCACCGACGATCTCGCCACCATGACCCCCAGCTACCGCCGGACGCTCATCTTCGAGAAGCGCCACCCCCACGAGACCGTCTGGATGCTCACCCAGCAGTCGCGCCAGCAGGCGGGCAACTCACCCATGCTGCGCGAGGGCAACCGGCGAACCCGCGAGGACTTCCACACCTTGCTCTCCAACCCGATGAACAAGGACCTCCACGCCACCAGCCGCATCGAGATCGCAGTCCCCAGCCCCGGCATCTGGGAGCCCGGCAACCTCATGGCCTTCATCGCGCGCCTGTGCGACCAGGCCATCGCCTGGGACCACCGAACCCTGCGCGCTGCCCCGCTCCATCTCGCTTACAAGGCCGATCAAGACCACCCAGACTTCAAGAGCCACGACCCCGGTGATGGCGATGCCGAGGAAGAGGAGGATCTCCCATAGGTACTGTTTCCTAAGCAGGACCCATACAGCGTTGACTGGACCCGCTGTGCAGGCTGCGGAAGAAGTGTGACCCGCTCCCTGGTGGCGGTAGTCGCCGGGTCGACCCCGGAGTGTTTCCGCTGTCGGCCCCAGAGGTTCGATGCGGCGCCTGAGTCGCGGACCGGTGCCGGGGTGTTGTTCATGGCTGCAACCCGCCGCCGATCGCCGGCAGCCCCCAGCCGCCTGGCAATCCTGACGCGGCGCGCGGCATACCAGACGGGCCTGGACCTAGATCTGCTACGGTCACGAGCGGCCGGATGGATCAACACGGCCGAGCCGGAACTCCTCACCCAGCACCTCGCCGCTCGCGGCCTCGTACGGGCTGGTCCGTCGGCTGCCAGCCGACGGATCCTGGACTCGAGACCTCGGTGCATCAACTGCAACGATTGGTTGCCGAGAGTGGCGGTGTCCGCAGCCGCACCCGCCCGCGAAGTTGCACGGGGCCGTGCACATGTTGTTGATCTTCGCCCAGTCGCCGCTGCCCCACGTGACGGTCTCTGCTGAGTCGGACCGGGCCGGGCGACAGGTCGTGCTTCGGCTGGCGAGATCACGAAGGCTTCCCGGAGCGTCACTGGTATGGGGGATGATAGGGGCTGATCATCCGGCGAGAGGGGACTGGCGGCTGTGGACGTCTTCGAGGTGCATCGGCAGCTCATCGATGACTATCGACGGTTCACCGAGTCCTTCATCGGAATCCGCGACCCCCACATCCGCGAAGCTGTCGCAGAGGATCTCGCAACCGGCGGGCAGTGGCCAGATGCATGGCTCTCGATCAATCCGATGTTCGAGCCCGGTGGCACGGTCGACGAGTTGGTTCACGAGGGCGTGCTCCACCCTGAGTGTGCGCGGATCTTTCGGACGGGCAAGGACTCCGGGGAGCGGGGTACCGCGCCGATTGCCTTTCACAAGCATCAACGCGATGCCATCGAGGCTGCGAAAACGGGTCAGAGCTATGTGCTGACCACAGGCACCGGCTCCGGTAAGAGCCTCGGCTACATCGTGCCGATCGTTGACGAAGTCCTGCGCGCCCGGGAAAGAGGGGACGTCGAGCGCCGGACTCGTGCCGTCATCGTCTATCCGATGAACGCACTGGCGAACAGTCAGCAGAAGGAACTGGCGAAGTTCCTCCAAGCCGGTTATGCGGAGGGGAAAGGCCCAGTCACCTTCGCCCGATACACCGGTCAGGAGAACGAGGCCGAACGTCAGCGAATTCTTCGTGAGAAGCCCGACATCATCCTCACCAACTACGTCATGCTCGATCTGCTTCTGACCCGGGACAAGGAGCGGGACAGCTTCCTGCGCGCGACACGCGGGCTTCGCTTCCTCGTGCTCGACGAGCTCCACACGTACCGCGGACGGCAGGGTGCAGATGTCGCCCTGCTGGCTCGCCGGGTCCGGGACGCATGTGACGCGCGGGACCTTCAGTGCATCGGCACCTCGGCGACCATGTCGAACGAAGGCACCCACGAGGACCGTCGCGCCGAGGTCGCGGAGGTGGCGTCCCGCCTCTTCGGTGGTGCGGAAGCCGTTCGTCCGGAGCTGGTCATCGGCGAAACCCTGCGCAGGGCCACCACCGGCGCAGAACCCTCCCCCGAACATCTCGCAGCGGCTGTTCGGACGGCGCTGCACGGCACGGCCCGGACCTACGGAGACCTCGAGCTGGACCCCCTTGCGGTGTGGATCGAGAACACGTTCGGTCTCAGGGCGGACAACGGGCGCCTGGAACGGCAGCGCCCCACCACGGTGCAGGAAGCAGCCGAACGGCTGGCCGGGCTCGTCCATCTCCCGGGCGAGGACTGCTACACCGCCATCGAGTCCGTTCTCAGGGCCGGCGCTGAGGCCAAGAACCCGAGCACAGGCCGACCTCTCTTCGCCTTCCGACTCCACCAGTTCCTCTCCAAGGGGGACACGGTGTACGTCAGTCTGGAACCCGAGGACGAGCGGCACATCACTCGCCGTTATCAGCGCGTGGTGAAGGGCGAGCGCGGCAAGCTCCTCCTGCCGCTCTCCTTCTGCCGCGAGTGCGGTCAGGAGTATCTGGCGGTCTCCCGGGTCGAGCGCGGTGAGAAGACGGTCTACGAACCACGCCGCGACTACGAGGCCGACGACGGTCAAGCGTCCGAGGGGTACCTGTACGTCAGTTCGCAGACTCCGTGGCCCACTGATCCGGTGGCCGGCGGTCGACTCCCGGAATCGTGGCTGGACAGCGACACGGGCACCGTGACGGTGGCGGCCAATCGCCGGCGTTACCTTCCGGTACCGGTCGGCGTGGCCCTGGACGGAACGGAACTGTGGACCGACGGGCCCGGCCTGGGGGCGGCGCAGGACGTCGACCGGGGCCTCGCAGCGGCGTTCGTTCCGGCACCGTTCCTGTTCTGTCTGAACCCCGAGTGCGGAGTCTCCTACGAACAGGTCCGCGGCCGGGATTTCGCCAAGCTCGCCAGGCTCGATGTCGAGGGTCGCAGCTCGGCGGTGACCGTGATCAGCGCCAGCGTGGTACGGAGCCTGAAGGCCCTACCCGCGGGCGACGACCTGGAGGACGCTGCACGCAAACTGCTGACCTTCGTCGACAATCGGCAGGATGCCAGCCTCCAGGCCGGCCACTTCAACGATTTCGTGCAGGTCGCGCACCTGCGAGGGGCGCTTGTCCGCGCATTGCACACCGCGGGGGAGCGCGGCCTGACGTACGACGAGCTGGGCCAGCGGGTCACCGATGCCCTGGAGCTGCCCTTCGACGCGTTCACCGGGAAGAGCGAGGTGCGCTTCAGCCACCAGCGCGAGAGCGCACTGGCCGCCCTTCGAGGCGTGGTCGAACTCCTGCTCTACCAAGACCTCCAGGGCTCATGGCGAGTGACCATGCCGGGCCTCGAACAGACGGGCCTGCTGCGCTTCGGCTATCCGGTCCTCGACGAGATATCCCGAGCCGAGGATCTGTGGGAGACCGCCCACCCGGCACTTGAGTCGGCCTCCTGGGACCAACGCGAAGCGCTGCTCCAGCTGTTGCTGGACGAGATGCGGCGCAACCTCGCGGTCGACGCCGAAGTCCTGTCCCGTACCGGCTTCGAGCGTGTGCGTTCTCGTTCCGATCAGTGGCTGGGCGGTCCGTGGGCGCTGGCGGACAACCACCCCGACCCGCGTCCGGCGGTGGTCTACGCCGCGCCCGCTCGGCCGGGCGGTTTCCGTTCGGACGTCCACTTCACCGGTCGCTCGATGCTCGGCCGCTTCCTGCGCGCACCCCGGCGCTTCCCGCACTTGGTGGACCGTCTCACGGTCGACGATGCGCAGCGGGTGATCCGCGACCTGCTCCGGGTCCTGTGCGAGGCGGATCTGCTGACGGAAGCGGTGGACCGGGGCGAGACCGGCGTGCCGGGCTATCGGGTCAAGTCCTCCTCGCTGATCTGGCTTCCGGGCGATGGCGCCGAAGGCATGCGGGACTTGCTGAGGCGTCGGCACGACGTGGCGGCCCCCAGGGTCAACGACTTCTTTCGGAGCTTGTACACCGACGTGGCGCACAGCCTCGCGGGGCTCGTGGCGGCCGAGCACACCGCCCAGGTCCCGACCCGCGTCCGTGAGCGTCGTGAGTCCGATTTCAGCGAGGGCAAGCTGCAACTGCTGTACTGCTCGCCGACCATGGAACTCGGCGTCGACATCAAGAGCCTCAACACCGTCGCCATGCGCAACGTCCCTCCGACGCCCGCGAACTACGCCCAACGCTCGGGCCGGGCCGGCCGCTCCGGCGAGCCCGCACTCGTGACCACTTATTGCGCGACCGGCAACGCTCACGACCAGTACTACTTCCGGCGCTCCCACCTGATGGTGCAGGGCCGGGTTGCAGCGCCCCGCCTCGACCTGGCCAACGAGGACCTGGTGCGCAGCCACGTCCAGGCCGTCTGGCTCGCCGAGACCGGCGCCGATCTGCATTCGAGTCTTCCGGAGGTGCTCGACCTCGGCGATCCGCTGCGCGGTTTTCCGATCAGGGAGGAGATCTGGACGCAGCTGCTCTCCCCGGCCGCCGCACGAAGGGCCGAGGAGCGGGCACACCGGGTCCTGTCATCCGTCTCGGGCCTGGACGAATCGCTGTGGTGGAGCCCGCGCTGGCTGGAGGACGTGGTGCGCGGCTCGGCCAACCGGTTCAACCTGGCGTGCGAGCGCTGGCGGGGGCTGTATCAGGGAGCGCTCTTGGAGCAGGAGGAACAGAACCGGCGGGTGCTGGACCAGTCACTCAGCCCGCAGAGCAGGGAGCGGGCATCGCGTCGCCGCCGGGAGGCGGAGAACCAGCTCAAGTTGCTGCGGAACGAGGACAACAAGAGCGTCGGGCAGAGCTTCAGCGACTTCTACAGCTATCGCTACTTCGCCTCCGAAGGATTCCTGCCCGGCTACTCCTTCCCCCGGCTTCCGTTGATCGCCTACATCCCGGGCTCCCGGTACGCACGCGGCGGAACCCCTGAAGGGGACTACCTCCAGCGTCCCCGCTTCCTGGCGATCAGCGAGTTCGGGCCGGGCGCACTCATCTACCACGAGGGCGCCCGCTACGAGGTGAAGCGGGTTCAACTCCCCGTTGCCGAGCCGGGCGAGATCGACACCGAGACCGCCAGGGTCTGCCGGGACTGCGGGTACTTCCACCAGCAGCAGGCGGGAACGGACCTGTGTGACAACTGCGGGGCACTCCTGACCGGGCACATCCCCAACCTCATGCGGCTCAGCACCGTCTTCACGGAGCGGCGCGAGCGGATCTCCTCGGACGAGGAGGAACGGCGGCGAGCGGGATTCGAGTTGGAAACCGTGTACCGGTTCAACGCGCACGGTGACCGGCCCGCGAGCCTCGACGCCCACGTATTGGCGGCGGGCGAGGTCATCGCCGAGCTGTCGTACGGCGACACCGCCAGTCTGCGCGTCATCAACAAGGGGCGGCGTAGGCGCAAGGACAAGGCCAGGGTCGGCTATCGCATCGACACCTCCACGGGCAGGTGGCTCAGCGACAAGCAGGCAGCGGAACTCGACAACGAGGAGTCCGACGAGAGCTACGCCGACGCCGATGTCTCGCGTCCGGTCGTGCCCTTCGTCGAGGACCGGCGCAACATCCTCGTTCTCCGCCTCACCGAACCGGTCAGCGACATCACCGCGACCACACTTCGCTACGCTCTGGAACGCGGTATCGAGGCGGCTTTCCAGTTGGAGGACACCGAACTGACGTCAATCGCGTTGCCGGACAAGGAAGGCCGAGCACGGATGCTCCTGACGGAGAGCGCCGAAGGGGGCGCCGGAGTGCTCCGTCGGCTCCAGGCCGAACCGACAGCCCTGGCCAAGGCGGCGTACGCCGCGCTCGCCATCCTGCACACCGATCCACGGACCGGGAACGACCTGCCGGGTACGGACGGACTGCCCGAGCCCTGCGAACTCGGCTGCTACGACTGCCTGCTGTCCTACGGCAACCAGAGCGAGCACCACCTGATCGACCGCACCACGGCGATCACGCTGCTGCGCGGGATCGCCGCGGCGACGGTTCGCGGCACAGGACGAGCAGCCACGCCGGCCGAGCGCCTCGCGGTACTCAAAGAGGTGAGCGCCAGCGACTTGGAGCGGGACTTCCTCGAGTTCTTGGCGGAGCGCGAGTTGCGATTGCCCGACGAGGCACAACTGCCGCTCCCGCAGCTCGAAGCGCGCCCGGACTTCGCCTACCACCTGCCGGGAGCCGAGGTTGCTGTCTTCGTGGACGGTCCCCACCACGACATCCCCACGCAACGGCAGCGCGACGAGGACGCGGAGGACAGGCTGATCGATTCGGGTTGGCTGGTCATCCGCTTCCGGCACACTGATCGCTGGCAGGACACCGTCGACCGCTATCCCAATGTGTTCGGGCCCGGAGGAGCCAGGTGAAGCACTACGAAATCGGCAGCCTCGTGGCGGCCCGAGGCCGCGACTGGGTCGTCCGGAAGTTCACCGACGACTTCGTGATCGCCAGACCTCTGGGCGGCGACCCGGCGTTCGAGGCCGGCCTCTTCCCTGATGAGGTCGAGGACTCGGCCTTCCCCCGCCCCAGCAGCGCCCCCGAGGAGGTCGGCGACCACACCAGCGCCGGGCTCCTGCGCACCGCTCTGCAGATCGGGTTCCGGGACAGCGCCGGTCCGCTCCGCTCCTTGGCGCAACTCAACTTCGAGCCGAGGCGCTACCAGCTGGTCCCGCTGCTGATGTCCATGGGCATGGACGTCACCCGGCTCCTGATCGCGGATGACGTCGGCATTGGCAAGACGGTGGAGTCCGGCCTCATCGCCAAGGAGTTGCTCGCCCAGGGTCAGGTGGACGGCTTCTCGGTGCTGTGCCCGCCGGCTCTGGCACAGCAGTGGCAGGACGAGCTGCGCGAGAAGTTCGGTCTCGAGGCCGCCCTGGTGCTGCCCAGCACGGTGCGGAAGCTGGAACGAGACCTCATGGGGACCCAGAGCATTTTCCAGCGACACCCCTACACGATCGTCTCCACGGAGTTCATCAAGCGCGACGACCGGCGCAGCCAATTCCTGCGCACCGCACCGCGCCTCGTCATCGTCGACGAGGCGCACACCTGCGTGCCGGACGCTGCCGACCGGGTCAGCCGCCAGCGGCAGCTGCGCTATGAGCTACTCAAGGAACTCGCCGTCGCGCCCGATCGGCACCTGCTGCTCGTCACGGCGACCCCGCACAGCGGCAAGGAGGAGACCTTCCGCTGCCTGATCGGTCTGCTCGATCCGCAGTTCGCCCCTGACACCGGCTCGTTCGACCCGGGCCGGGCGGAGGACCGGGCCCGGCTCGCCAAGCACTTCGTCCAGCGCCGCCGCCGCGACATCAAGACGTTTCTCAAGGAGGAGACCCACTTCCCCGATCAGCGGCAGATCCGTGACGTCCCGTTCCGGATGCATGACGACTACGCGGACCTCACCCAGGACGTGCTCGCGTACGCGCGGGAGACGGTCCGGACGACCGGCGGGGCCACGCGGGACCGCATCCGCTGGTGGTCCGCGCTCGCCCTGCTGCGGTCCCTGGCGTCCTCGCCCATGGCTGCGGCGGCGACCTTGGAGACCAGGGCCGCCGTTCAGGGCCTCTCGGAGGAGGAGATCGAGAAGCTGGGCCGGGCGGCCGTCCTCGACGGCAGCGAGGACGACACCGACGAGGGAGCCGACGCCGCTCCGGCAGGCGACTCGGCGGATGCTCTGCTGCCGGTTTCCTCCCTGTCGGCCGCGGAGGAAGGCAGGCCGCTCAGCGAGCACGAGAAGAAGCTCCTGGCCGAGGAACGCCGTCGACTCAAGCGCTTCGCGGAGCGCGCCCGCGAGCTGGTGGGACCCGAGCACGACCGCAAGCTGTCCGAACTGATCCGCCAGGTGCGGTCGTTGCTGACCGCTGGTTACAACCCGATCGTCTTCTGCCGCTACATCCCTACGGCGGAGTACGTCGCGACGCACCTGTCCAGCGCACTCGGCAAGATCGAGGTCCGGCACGTCACCGGCAAGCAGCCGCCGAAGGAACGCGAGGACCGGATCAAGGAGTTCACCGGGGACGGTGATGCCAGGCGGGTCCTGGTCGCCACCGATTGCCTGTCGGAAGGTATCAACCTCCAGCACGGCTTCCAGGCGGTCGTGCACTACGACCTCCCCTGGAACCCGACCCGTCTCGAGCAGCGCGAGGGGCGCGTCGACCGGTTCGGTCAGCGCTCGACCTACGTCCGCGCGGTCACCCTGTACGGCGAGGACAACGGCATCGACGGAGTCGTGCTGGAAGTCCTGCTGCGCAAGCACCGGGCCATCCAGAAGGCCACCGGCGTCGCGGTTCCGGTGCCGGACGCAGGGGACAGCCTCGTCCAAGCGCTCGTTCAGGGCCTGCTGCTGAGGGGGCGGGAGTTCCACCAGCCCGTACTGGACCTCGATATGGAGGACCAGGCCAAGGAACTCGACCGCACCTGGAGGGACGCGGCCGAACGCGAGTCCAAGGCGGTGACGCGCTACGCTCAGCGCACGATCCACCCCGAGGAACTGCAAGCGGAACTCGACGCGATCAACGAGGCGATCGGAACCCGGGACGAGGTCGCCGCGTTCGTCCGGACCACGCTGGAGAAACTCGGCGCCGCCCTTCGGCCTGCTGCTGCGCCGGGCCAGAACACCGGCAGAGCAGGGCGCTCAGGGACCGCTCGAGCTGACACGTCCCGTGGCCAGACCGCGCTGTTGCTCGAAGCCGCCCACGACGGCCGCACGGCCGACTTCACGGCGGACCTGACTGGTCTCGACCCCGTCCTGATCCGGGCCCTCCAACCGTCGGCCGACCCCGGGAACGAGATCACCTTCCGGGCCGATGGCGCCGATCGTGTTGGCGAGTCGGTGTTGAACCGGTCCGATCGCCGCGTGCGGGCACTTGCCCAATGGGTGCTGGACACCTCACTCGACGGCACACTGGCCGGCTCCCGCCGCCCGGCGCGGCGCTGCGGCGTGGTCCGCACGGATGCGGTCGACTCGACGACCACACTGCTCCTCGTCCGCTACCGGCACCACGTGACCCTCCCCGGCCGAGACCGCGAAGCCACCGTCGCGGAGGAAGCGCGGGTTCTCGCGTACCGAGGCAGCCCGAGTTCGCCGCAATGGCTCGAGCCGGCCGAGGTGAATGAGCTCCTGGCGGTGCTGCCGACGGCCAACGCCCTTGCGGAGTACGTGGAGCAGTACGCTCCCCGTGCCGTGCGCGCGCTCGACCGGCTCCAGCCGGCCGTGAACGCCCAGGGGGTGCGAGCGGCAGAGGAACTGCTCGCCGCGCACCGCCGCGTCCGCAAGTCGGCCGCTGCCGCCAGGGAGGGGCTGAAGGTCCGGTTCCAGGAGGACGCGGACTTCCTCGGCGTGTACGTGTACGTACCCGTCAATCCCGCGGCGATCGCATCCCGTACCACCCTGCACGCGAACGGAGAGACCGCGTGAGTGCCCCGGCACCTCTGCTGCCCGCCGACGGTTTCACCGCCGTCCGTATCGAGGGCGGTGTGCTGTCCCCCGAGATCCTCGCGCGGATCGCCGGCGGTGACCGCACCCTTCCCGGCACAACGCCCGGAGAGTACGGGCTGCCGGTCGGACGGCTCGGCGACGCTGTCAGCCGTTCCTGGGCCTACCTCCAGGGCGTCTACCGGGCCTACCGGGACCAGCTGGAGGAACTCCCCTCCACCGACCGCGGGACCACGCTGACCCGCAAGAAGTGGCTGCTCCCGCTGTTCGCCGAGCTCGGCTACGGCCAGCTCGCGGGCAGCCGCGGGCTGACCGCCGGAGGCCGGTCCTTCCCGATCAGCCATCTGTACCGGGACCACTTCCCCGTCCACCTTGTGTCCTGGCACACCAAGCTCGACCAGCGCCCCGCAGGCGGCGCGCGCCTGCCGCAGGCGATGATGCAGGACTGCCTCAACTCGAGCGGAGACCTGCTGTGGGGCGTGCTGTCCAACGGGCGCGTGCTCCGGGTCGTCCGGGACTCGACCTCGCTGGTCGGCTCCGCCTACGTGGAGTTCGACCTCGAGTCCATCTTCGACGGAGACCTCTACCCGGACTTCTTCCTGCTGTTCGCGCTGCTGCACGCCTCACGCGTCGAGCTGCTCCCGCGCGAGAACGAGGAGGACGAAAGCCGACTGACCGCAGCCGACTGCTGGCTCGAACGATGGCGGGCGGAGGCCGTCGAGAGCGGATCCCGCTTCCTCCGAGGCCTCAGCACCGGGCTCCAGCAGGCAGTGGAAGAACTCGGCACCGGATTCCTCAGCCACGAGGGCCGGAAGCCGACGGGAGGCGGCGACGAGCCGACGACCAACCAGCGGCTGCGTGACGGCCTCCGCGACGGAACGGTGACCAAGAAGCGCTTCAACGACGCACTGCTCCGCCTCGTCTACCGGATGATCTTCCTGTTCGTCGCGGAGGACCGGGATGCGCTCTTCAGCGCCGACACGGACCAGAAGGCGAAGGAGCGCTACGACACGTACTTCTCCAGCGCACGACTGCGTCAGCTCGCCCTGAGCATGAAGGGCGACACGCGGGACGACCTCTGGCAATCCCTTTGCATCGTGCTCAAGGGGCTCGGAGAAGAACAGGGAGAGCCCCGGCTAGGGCTGCCCGGGCTGGGCGGCGTGTACGACTACGACCCGCAGGACGAGTTGGCACCGGAGCCGGGACTTACCCTCGCGTCCCTCGGACTGCCGAACGACCGTCTGCTCGCGGCGGTGCGCAGCCTCGCGCGCGTGCGCAGCGAGGACGGTGCCCGCTGGCTTCCGGTCGACTACCGGCACCTTGGCGCGGAGGAGCTCGGCGGCGTCTACGAATGGATCCTCGCGCTCTCCCCGGACCCTGACCCCGGACGGCGGACCTACCAGTTTCGTGACACCGCGGGGCACTCGCGGAAGACCTCGGGCTCGTACTACACGCCCAGCGCCCTGGTCGACATGCTGCTCGAGTCGGCGCTCGACCCGGTGCTGGACGAGGCAGCACGCCAACTCGACCCGGTGAAGGCCCTCCTGTCGGTCACAGTGTGCGACCCGGCCTGCGGCTCGGGACACTTCCTGGTAGCAGCCGCCCGCCGGATCGCCAAACGGATCGCGGTCGTCCACACCCAGGAGACCGAGCCGCCGGTGGAGGCGGTGGAGCGCTGGCTGCCCGAGGTCGTCGCGCGGTGCATCCACGGCGTCGACCTCAACCGGATGGCCGTGGACCTCGCGAAGTTCGCCCTGTGGATGCAGGCCCTCGAACCGGGCAATCCCCGCCCGATGTCCTTCCTGGACGCCCACATCCGGCAGGGCAACGCCCTCCTGGGCACCACGCCGGCGCTGCTGAGCAAGGGTATCCCCGACCGCGCCTACGTTCCGCTGGAAGGCGACGACAGGAAGCTCGTCACGACGTTGCGCACCCGGAACAAGCACGAACGTGACAGCGGCCAGGACGCGCTGTTCGGGACCGGCACCTTCCTGCTGCCGACCGGAAACGCGCATCACGCCAAGGCCGTTGAGGAGATCCATAACCGTCCCGGCGGCAAGCTCGTCGACGTGCACCGGCAGATCGCCCAATACCGGAAGTGGCAGAGGTCCGACGCAAAGGTGCGGGACCGCAGGACCGCTGACGCTTGGTGCGCCGCCTTCGTCTGGCCGACCCGGCCCGGAGCGCCGGACGGTATCAGCGCGGACACCCTTCGGCGGTTCGCCGAGACTGGCAGCGCGGGAGCCGCTGTCGACGAGGCAGTTGACGAGCTGTCGGCTGAATACGGCTTCTTCCACTGGCACCTGGAGTTCCCGCACATCTTCCGCACCTCGGACGACGACGCCTCCGGCTTGGACCACCGGTACGGCTGGAGCGGAGGCTTCTCCTGTGTGCTGGGAAACCCGCCCTGGGACCGAGTGAAGCTGCAGGAGAAGGAGTTCTTCGCCTCCCGCGTACCGGAGATCGCCGCCGCGGCCAGCAAGGCGGCACGCGACCGGCTGATTGCGAAGCTCGCCAAGGACGAGGACCAGGCGCACCACTATCGTGCGTTCCTCGCCGCACGACGCAGTTCGGAAGGCGAGCTGCACCTACTCCGTGACTCCGACCGGTTCCCGCTCACGGGCCAGGGCGACGTCAACACGTACTCCGTCTTTGCTGAGACCGCCCGCCAGTTGACCGCCCCGAAGGGACGCATGGGCGTCGTCGTGCCGACCGGCATCGCGGTGGACTCCACCACGGCGCCGTTCTTCCGGGACATCCTGGAACAGCGCCGGCTCGACTCGCTGCTGGACTTCGTTACCAATCCACGGATCTGGACGGACGTCGGCAACCGCCGCTTCCGCTTCTCGCTGCTCACGGTGGTGGGTAGCGGCCTGGAGATCGACCAGGCCGAGTCGTGGACCCTGGCGAAGCACCCTGACGAGTTGCCGCCCCGGGGCCGGCGAATCAAGGTGAATCCGGAGGATTTGCTGCTGGTCAACCCCAACACCGGCACCATGCCGATGTTCCGCACCCAGGAGGATGCTGACATTACGCTCGGTATCTACCACGATGCGCCGGTGCTGTGGAGGGACTCGGACGAGAGCGGTCGCGCGGAGTCGAACCCCTGGGGACTGTCATTCATGCGCATGTTCGACATGGCGAACGACTCGGACATGTTTTGGGAGCGGCCGGCCCTGGAGGCGGGTGGGCTTCGCCTGGAGGGCAACGTTTTCACGGACGGCAAGCATCGGCTGCTGCCGCTATACGAGGCGAAGTTCGTGCACCACTACGACCATCGGCTGTCCTGCTACAGCAAGCGGCCCGAGGGCAGCCAGGACACGGAGCTGCCGCGTCTGACGCTGGAGGAGAAGAACGATCCTCGTCGGGGGCCGATCCCGCGTTACTGGATGTCGGAGTGCGACGTTGACTATCGGCTGAAGCAGCGGTGGGACAAAGGATGGCTTCTGGGATGGCGAGATGTTAGTCGGTCTACAGACGAGAGAACCCTCGTAGCCGACGTCATTCCACGTGTTGCTACAAACCACAAGTTCCTTCTGGCGTTTCCAGGAAAGGGCTCTGCGGCAGCGCTGCTAGCTAGCTTCTCGTCCTTCGCGATGGATTACCTCGTTCGACAGAAGATGAGTGGGGTTTCCCTTAACTACTTCATTCTCAAGCAGATTGCGATTCTGCCGCCAGAAAGGTTTGAAGGGCTGCCCTGGGAGCCAGGCGACGGCGCTGCCTGGTTCTCTAGGCGCGTTCTCGAACTTGCCTACACCGCCGATGACTTGGCCCAGTTCGCCCGGGATCTTGGCGATGACGGCCCGCCTTTCCGCTGGGATGAGGAGCGTCGCGCGTTCATCCGTGCGGAGTTGGACGCCGCAATGTTCCACCTCTACGGCCTGACCGAGGCGCAGGTAGACCACGTCATGGAGGCCTTCCCGATCGTCAAGGGGAAGGACGTCGCTGCCCACGGCGAGTACCGGACCAAGCGGATGATCCAAGAGGTGTACGCAGCCCTCGCGAATGCGAAGCAGTCGAACGAGCGCTACGTCTCCCCGCTCTCACCCCCGCCAGGCGGGGGCGCGAGGCATCAGTCCTGAGCTGGTGCCCTACGCACTTGACGGACCGTGAGCATATGATCCTTCGCCAGGGGCAGTATGTAGCCACGTCGGAGGGGTGCGGTGGGGAGCGTCGTGGGGTCGTCGGACGAGGCGCGGGTGCTTGACCAAGTGCTCGCGCTTCGTATCGATCTAGACCGAAAGAGGTATGGATCGAATAAGCGCCTGCTCTTCGCGCTTCAGCTCCACCAGGGCATCGACGACATCCACTCCGTGGCCGCCGAGTCGCTCACCGACGGTGGCGGCGACGTCTCCGCCGACCTCGTGCACATCGACCGCGAGGGCGAGCGACTGATCATCGCCCAGGCCTACACCGCGAAGGACCCCGGCCAAAAGCAGAGCAGCAAGGCGACGAAGGCTCAGGACCTCAATACGGCTGTCGCCTGGCTGTTGGCAGGTCAACCCGAGGCGCTCGTCCCGCGGATGCGTCCGACCGGGCGCGCCATCGACCAGGCCTTCAGGGACGGTGTCATCAAGGAGGTGCAGTTCTGGTACGTGCACAACCTCCCCGAATCCGACGCCGTGCAGGCGGAGCTCGATGCAACCGCCCGGCAGGTCACCAACGTGCTTGCCCAGATCTACCCCGGCTGCGGGGTGGAGCGGGTGCTCGGGGTCGAGATCGGGGTGCGCACCCTGTACCGGTGGTACGAGGGATCCCGCAGCCCGATTCTCGTCACAGACGAGCTCGAGGTCACTGTCGACGGTTTCTTCGAGCTCGGGACCGGCAAATGGCGTGCACTGTGCACTGCCGTGGACACCGCCTGGCTCCAGAACCTGTACTGGGCGCACAACGATGACGGCGAGGACCGCCTCTTCTCGGCGAACGTCCGCGGCTTCGTCGGGGTCAAGGGACGCAAGGGCGTGATCAACAGCGCGATCAGGAAGACGGTCGAGGAGCAGCCGGAGAACCTCTTCATCCTCAACAACGGCATCACCGCGCTCACTCGTGGCATCACCACTGAGCCTGACGCCGCTGGGCGGACGAGAATCAAGCTGGACGGCATCTCCATCGTCAACGGTGCCCAGACCACGGGTGCGGTCAGCGGAGACACTCCGCGCACGCAGACCGAGGCCGCCAAGGTGATGATCAAGTTCATCGTCTGCGAGGAGCCGTCGCTCGTCGAAGACGTCATCAGTACGACCAACCGCCAACTCGCCACCCAGGCTGCCGACTTCCGGAGCAACGACCGCACCCAGCTGCGCCTGGTCCGGGAGTTCCGCGACGACCTGGGAGGCATCGTCTACGACGGCGGCCGCCGTACGGCCCCGAGCGAGATCAGCGGGGTTGTGCCCGCCAACAGGATTGTCGCTGTCACCGCGGGCAAGGCACTCGCCGCGTTCCACGGTATGCCGCTGGTCGCGGCCAACCAGTCAGCGCGTATCTGGTCTCCCGAGGAGAAGACCTACGTGCAGCTCTTCGGCGAGCACACCTCGGCCAGGCACCTGCTGTTCTGTTACAGCCTTCAGCGGGCCGTTGAGGATGCCAAGGCGGAGTACCGGGAGAAGTGCATAAAGGATCCGGATCTCAAGGGCCCGGAGCGCGAGGTGTACGACTTTTTCCAGATCCGCGGATCGATTCCGCTGCTGATCTCCGCCGTCGCCGAGTGCATGGAGCCGATCCTCGACCACGGCATCACCGATCCCTTCGCGCTCGCCTTTGCGCGCCGGCCTCAGATCGACACGGCGATCCGCCACTGGGCACGTGTCCTGAAGCCGTTGATCCCCTACGTCGCGGATCTCGCCCCCGCACTCACCCGGGGTGTCGCCGTAACCGGTACGGGCGACTTCGATCGGGCCAAGGCGGTCAGCGACGCGCGCAAGCGGTTCGCTCGAAGCGCCTACACCCAGCGTCTCAACCCGCAGTCCAAGACGGCCTATGACACGTTCTGCCAGACTCTCGCGAAAGCACCGTGAGCGGTCCCGGAGATCACCCGACCAGTTCTGATCGTCGCTGTCTCGTCCACGCCCTCGAAGGAATCCCGTGCCACCCTCCGGCGACGCCCTCTTCGCCCCTCATGACATGATCCCCCGGCAGATCGGGCAGCTTGACGACCTCTCGGGTCTTGGTGTGCTGGTCAGCATCCTCCAGCTGGGGTCCTGGGCGACTCTTACGGATCTCGCGGAGGCGCTGGAGGCGGATCCGGGTACGCTCATGGGCCACGTCCGGCGAATGAGTTCGGGAGCGGAGCGGCGAATCGTGCGTGACCCGGTTGCTCCGGGGTCGCAGGATCAGCTGAAGTTCCTGAAGCAGGAGGGCATGGTGATTCCAGGGACTGCCCGCCCCGATCCCGCCCGCAGGCTTACTCTCGAGGCCATGCGCGAAGCACTCGGTGCGGGGCCGGCGAACCCGCCTCGTCGGGCATGGCTGGTGCGTCTGCCCGGCAATGCGGTGCCCAACCTGCTGGAGGACTGGCTCGCCGGAGGGTACTGCGGCATCGAGGCGGCACGCCTGCAGCAGCTGACCGCCGAGGCCGGCGACGAGGAGGTTGACCGCGCAGTCCGGACGGGCTACGCGCATCTTGCCCAGGTGGCGATCGGGGACAAGACCACCGAGATCCAGCTGTTCCTGAAACGGGTGTCCATCGGAGACCTGATGGCGACCCCGAGCGAGGACGGCGAGCAGCTCTACATCGGTGAGGTCACCTCTGCGGCCCACTTCACCTCGGACCAGTCCGCCGGTCTACGACGGAGCGTCAGGTGGCTCAACACCGAGCGGCCGGTGGACCTCTTCGAGGACGACATCCCGGACGGACTGAACGGCAAACTCGGTGTGCAACTCAGCGTCGTGGACCTGACCGACCTGGTGGAGAGCATCGAAGCGCTGCTTCCGGCGACCGCGGGTGACCCCCCGCCGCCCAGGCGAAGCCTCCATCTCCCGGACGCCACCCAACAGTTGGCCGCGGAACTGCACATCCGGTTCGAGGACCTCGACGACTGGCTGCACCTGCTTCGGGACCGACCCCAGATCGTCTTCTACGGCCCGCCGGGCACCGGCAAGACCTACCTGGCGCGCAAGCTCGCCCTGCACCTCACCGGAGGGCGACGGGATCGTGTGACGCTCGTCCAGTTCCATCCCTCCTACGCCTACGAGGACTTCTTCGAGGGCTTTCGCCCGAGGCAGGCCAAGGACGGGCAACCGGGGTTCGAACTCGTGCCGGGCCCGTTCCGGCGTACGGTGGAGAACGCCCGCAAGGACCCAGCAGTCCCGCATGTCCTCATCATCGACGAGGTCAACCGAGCCAACCTGGCCCGCGTCTTTGGGGAGTTGTACTTCCTCCTGGAGTACCGGGACGAAGTGGTGCACCTCCAGTACGGGACCGACGAGGGCAACGGCTTCAGCCTCCCGCGGAACGTGGTCATCCTGGGCACGATGAACACCGTTGACCGCTCGGTCGCCCGGGTCGACGCGGCGATGCGCCGACGCTTCGCCTTCGTGGAGCTCCATCCTTCGGAGGAGCCCACTGCCTCCATGCTGCGAAAGTGGCTGCACGGCAACGGTCTTCCCGAGGAAGCCGCGGACCTGTTGGACGAGCTGAACAGCCGGATCAGCGACCGGAGTTTCCAACTGGGCCCGTCCTACCTCATGCGGCGCCACCTCTACGAACAGCCCGGCGCGCTCGCCCGAACCTGGCGCACTTCGATCCTGCCCCTCCTCGCGGATCAACACCTCGACGAGACCGGCATCCAGGAGCGCTTCGGGCTCACGGCACTGCTCACTGACCTTGGGTTGGACGAGCAGTCGCTGCTGACCCGTGCCGAGGCACTTGCCGGAAGCGAGGCGGAGGGACCCGCTGCGTGATCAGGATCAACCTGACCGAGAGCGGCTCCGCCGTGCAGGAGGAGCTCACGGCGGAGCAGGCGGCCGCGCTCGCTGCGTCGGGCATCGTCCGTGTCGAGCAGGGGCGGCGGGCGGGACTGTGGCGAGTCAGCGGGCGTCGTCTGGTGGGCGCGGCTCGGATCAACGGCGTGGATCTTCGAATCTCCCCGAAGACCCCGATCAACCAGGTGCTGTTCCTGCTCGGTTACGCGGCCGCACCCGGCAGGTGGCGGTCCGAGCCGGTGACCGCGGCGGAGAGCGAGGGGCTGCTTCCCGCGGTGTCCTACGCCTTCGTCCGCGCGGCCGAGCGGGCGACGCGGCACGGCCCGCTCCAGGGCTACCGCACAGTTGAGGACACCCTGCCGGTGATACGGGGCCGGGTTCGCCCGGCGGACCAGTTGCGCAGGCATTTCGGCCGGTCCTATCCGGCCGAGGTCAGCTACGAGGAGTTCACGGAGGACATCGCCGAGAACCGGATCCTCAAGGCGGCCGCACACCGGCTGCTTTCCCTCCCCGATGTGCCCACGTCCTGCCGGGCCGGCTTACGGCGCGTCGTGACCGCGCTGTCGGACGTCGGCGAGCCGGAGGGCGGACCGCCGCAGCACCAGCCTGGTTCATCGGGCGTGCACGATGCCAGGTTCGACAGCGCAGTTCGATTGGGGGAGTTGGTGCTGCGGGGGGCGTCGTACGACCTTCAACACCGGGGCACGGTGTACGTCGACGGCCTGCTCCTGAACATGGAGAAGGTGTTCCAGGACTTCGTCGTCGGTGCGCTCGCTGATGCGCTGCGACCCTACGGCGGAACGGTGCACCCACAGGATCGCCGGCACTTTCTCGACCACGGTGGGCGAGTCCAGCTGCTGCCCGACCTGGTCTGGTGCCGGAACGACGGACGCCCAGCCGGCGTCGCTGACGCGAAGTACAAGGCAGAGAAGATCCGCGGACATCCGAACGCTGACCTCTACCAGATGGCGTCCTATTGCCTGGGGCTCGGGCTCGACCGCGGCCATCTCGTCTACGCCGCAGGCGAGGCCCCCGTTTCTCGGCACACCGTGCGCAACTCCGGCATCGAACTCGTACGGCATGCGGTGCAGCTCGCGGCGGAGCCGGCGGTGGTCCTCGACGCGATGGCCGTGATCGCTGCTGATATCGCGGCCGGACTGCCCGGTGGGTAATTCCACGCAGGCCACGAAGCTCGGTTGCCCGAGCAGCCATGCCCGCCATCCCATGCGGCGCCGAACAGCCGCTGCCGGCTCGACCCTCATGGAGGAATGACCGTGTCCACTCTCCGCCACGGCGTTCCGCCGCGTCTTCGTGTTGGGCACAAGTGGTGATGGGAAAACGTCGCTATCGCGCATGCCGACGGTCGGTCGGGCCCAGACATCGCCGCCGAGGTACTCGAATGCCTTGGCGGCCTCCCCCGCAGCTGGTTGTGAGAAGGGCAGTGCGTACGTAGACCCCGCGCAGCTAGGGTCTGTCCGGCGGATCATGTGACCTTCATTCGGTCAGATCGTTGTGCTGGTCATGGGGCGGGGCGATCTAACGAATGACGAGTGGGGGCG